>DASQWG010000332.1:0-6381 GCA_035640375.1 Actinomycetota bacterium | reverse complement strand
CGGCGGGGTGGTCGGGGTCTACCTCTCAGCGGTGGGGATCATCGGCAGGTTCGACGAACGCAACATCATCACCGGGGTCATCCAGATGGGACGAAGCCTCCTGGTGCTGATCCCGATCCTGGGCGGGGCCATCGTCACCAGGCGCCTCCAGGACGCCGACAAACGCTGGCCCCGGGCAGCCGTGCTTGGGGCCGTCACGGGGGCCATGAGCGGCCTGGTGATCGGCCTCTTCCTGATTTTCATCGACACCTTCAACGTCCAGTCGATCTTCGTGAGCCTTGGTCCCCGGCTCGTCCAGAGTTTGGCCTTCGGCTTCGAAGAGACTCCGGTGGTCGGGGCGATCGTCCTCGTCATCGGGGGGGCTGCCCTCGCGGCGCTCGGGGCGACCCTGGCCGCTCTGCCGAGGGCCTACCGGCGCCCCATCGCCATCGCCTTCGTTGCCATGCTGGTGGTCAGCCTGGCCGAGCCGCTGCTCAGCGTGATCCTGGCCGGCCTGAACCTGGAGACGGGGTGGCTGTACGAATCGGGCGGGTTGGCGATCTCCGGTGCGGTCCTCGTCCTGGTCGCCGCCACGGCGATCGTGCTCTTCCGCGACCGCCGCGGTGACGAGATCAGGGAGCGGGTCGAGCGTCTCCCGACCGAGCAGCGGCGCCGGATGCGTGCCGTGGTGATCGTCCTGATTGTTGCGGTGCTGGCGGTCCTCCCGATGATCGTGGGCCGCTTCGTCAGCGACGTCCTCGGCAACGTGGGGCTGTACGTCCTGCTGGGGCTCGGTCTGAACATCGTTGTTGGATACGCCGGGTTGCTGGACCTCGGCTACGTGGCGTTCTTCGCGGTCGGCGCCTACACCACGGCCATCCTGACCTCGACCGAGTCGTTCCTGGTCACCGATGAGGTCACCAGGTTCGCCGAGTCGGGTCCGACCAACTTCTGGGTGGCCCTCCCGATCACGGTGGTCGTCGCGGTCGTCATCGGGGTCCTGATCGGGGCCCCGGTGCTGCGGCTCAGAGGGGACTACCTGGCCATCGTGACGCTTGGCTTCGGCGAGATCGTTCGGACGCTGGTCCTCTCCGACTGGCTCTCGCCCTGGCTGGGGGGAGCCCAGGGGATCATCCAGGTCCCCGCGGCCCCACCGGAGACCCTCGACTTCCGCGATCCCGAACGCCTGTACTACCTGATCCTGGCCTTCGGGCTCCTGGCGGCGTACGTCTGCGCCCGTCTCGTCGGGTCTCGGGTGGGTCGCGCCTGGGCGGCCATGCGGGAAGACGAGTCGGTCGCCGAGGCCATGGGGATCAGCGTGGTGAAGTACAAGCTGCTGGCGTTCGCCATGGGCGCCGCGGTGGGGTGCCTGGGCGGCGCCTTCTTCGCCGCGAAGATCGGTTCGGTATTCCCCAACAGCTTCGCGCTCTTGGTCTCGATCAACGTGCTGGCGGTCCTGGTGCTTGGCGGCATGGGCAGCATCCCCGGGGTCGTGGTGGGGAGCTTCGTGCTCGTCGGCCTTCCCGACCTCTTGCGGGAGTTCGCGGAGTTCCGGCTGCTGATCTTCGGCGCCGTGCTGGTGGCGATCATGGTCCTCCGACCCGAGGGGCTGCTCCCGAACGTGCGCCGCCGCCGCGAGTTGCACGAGGAGGAGGTCGAGGAGGAGCAGTTCGAGGAACGGGTGGGCGCGGCCAGTCCGCGGCCCGTGGTCACCGGCGGAGCCGACCAGGACCGGTCCTGATGGCGCTCCTGGACATCCGCAGCCTGTCGAAGTCCTTCGGAGGAGTTCGGGCGGTCATCGACGTCGACTTCCACGCCGACGAGGGGGAGATCGTCAGCGTGATCGGACCGAACGGAGCCGGGAAAACGACACTGTTCAACGTGGTCACGGGGTTCTACGAGCCCGACAAGGGGCAGATGCGACTGGACGGCCAGGACCTGTCCGGGCTCAAGCCCAACCAGGTGACGAAGCTCGGCATCGCCCGAACGTTCCAGACGATCCGCCTCTTCCCGAACCTCACCGTCCTGGAGAACGCCATGGTGGGTCAGCACTGCCGGACCCGTTCCGGCGTGTTCGGGGCGATCCTCCAGCTTCCGACGACCAGATCCGAGGAGAAGCGCATCGAACAGGCCGCCCGCGAGGCGCTCTCGTTCTTCGGGAAACGTCTCTCGGGACCGCGTGAGGACCAGCTCGCTGTGGAGCTCGCCTACGCCGATCGCCGGCGATTGGAGATCGCCCGGGCCATGGCCACCCAGCCCAGGCTCCTGCTCCTCGACGAGCCCACGGCCGGGATGACCCCCGTGGAGAAGAGGGAGATGATCACCCTGATCGGCCGGCTGCGGGAAGAGCGCGGCTACTCGATCGTGCTGATCGAGCACGACATGCCGGTGGTGAAAGGTGCCTCGGACCGGGTGGTGGCCCTGGACTACGGCAGCAAGATCGCCGAGGGGACCTACGAGGAGGTGTCCAGCAACGAGCGGGTCATCGAGGCGTACCTGGGGAAGCAGGCATAGATGAGCGAGCGGCGGGACGGCGCCCCACTTCTCGAGCTCAACGACGTGAGCACCAGCTACGGCCCGGTCCGGGTCCTCGCGGACGTGAGCCTAGAGATCCGCGAGGGGGAGATCGTGTGTCTCCTGGGGTCTAACGCCGCGGGGAAGACCACGACCCTCCGAACCATCGTGGGCATGGTCAAGCCCCACAAGGGCGAGATCCGCCTGGGCGGAGAGCGGATCGACGGCCTTCCGACCACCGAGGTGGTGGCCAGGGGCGTCACCATGGTCCCGGAGAACCGTCGGCTTTTCGCCAGGATGACCGTGCGGGAGAACCTGGAGATCGGCACGCAGCTGCGCGATGACGAGGAGGGCATCGGGCGGGACATGGAGCGGGTGTTCCGGCTCTTCCCTCGGCTCAAGGAGCGCATCTCGCAGAAGGCGGGGACGCTCTCGGGCGGAGAGCAGCAGATGCTGGCGATGGGGCGAGCCCTGATGGCCGCGCCCAAGGTGCTGCTGATGGACGAGCCGTCGATGGGCCTGGCGCCGATCTTGGTGGAGCAGGTGTTCGAGACGATCAAGGAGATCAACGAGCAGGGGACCACGGTGTTCCTGGTGGAGCAGAACGCCACCATGGCCCTGTCGATCGCCCACCGTGGGTACGTCCTCCAGACCGGGCAGGTGGTCCTGGCGGACACGGCCCGGTCGCTCCTCGACAACCCGCAGACCCGGGAGGCATACCTCGGCGAACTGACGTGAGCCTCTCCCTGATCGATGGGGAGGAGTTCCTCCGCCGGATCCCCATCCCGGTCGCCATCGCCGTCCTGCAGCGGGCCTTCGAGCGCCCGCCTCCTCCGGGCCTGCCCCAGCGGACCGGGGTCGAGGTCCCCGGTGGCGAGCTCCTCCTCATGCCAGCCGCGGGGCCCACCGGGGTCGGGGTGAAACTCGTCACGCTGGCGCCGTCCAACCCGGGACGGGGCCTCCCGTTCGTGCAGGCTTCCTACGTGCTGTTCGAGCCGAACACGCTGTCACCGGAGGCGATCATCGACGGGACGACCCTCACCACCGTCCGCACGGCCGCGGTGTCGGGCCTGGCCACTCGTCTGCTGGCCCTCCCCGATGCGACCCGGCTGGTCCTGTTCGGCGCCGGGGTGATGGCCACCGCCCACCTCGAGGCGATGTTGGCCGTCCGGCCGTTCCGGTCGCTCCGGGTGGTGTCGCGATCGTCCGGTCCGGCGGAGGAGCTGGCCGCGCGGGCCCGCGAATCGGGGCTCGACGCTGCCGTGGCCGGACCGGACGCGGTGACCGAGGCCGACGTGATCTGCACCTGCACCACGAGCCCTCGGCCGGTGTTCGACGGGCGCCTCGTGCCGAAGGGGGCCCACGTTAACGCGATCGGCTCGTACCAGCCCGAGACCCGGGAGCTCGACGACGAGACGATTCGCCGGGCCCGGGTGGTGGTGGAGACGCGGGAGGCCGCCCTGGCCGAGGCGGGCGACCTGCTGATCCCGATCTCTGCCGGGGTGATCGGCCCCGAGCATATCGAGTCGGACCTCTCCGAACTGGTCCGCGGTGCCAAAGTCCGGCGAGGACCGGAGGACGTGACCGTGTTCAAGTCCGTGGGGATCGCCTGGGAGGACCTGGCGGTGGCCAGGGCCGTGGTCGACGCGGGCCCCTAGGACGCCGTCCAGGACATCGCGGAGAAGTACCGGGCCCGGAGGAGGTCGAAGGCGCAGTCGTCCTCCACGACCTCGAGGGAGAGCGCTCCCTCCGCGATCCGCCATCGGTACACCCCCTCGGTCTGGGGGCAGTTCGGGTCGTTGATCAGCAGGACCCGGTCGCCCTCCACGAAGTAGTGCCCCCTGGCGGTGAACCTGGAGAGCGGCTGCTCGACAAGGTACCTCCCGGCGTCGAGCGTCAGGGTGGCCGGTCCGCTGTTCAGGCGGTAGGGAGCGCACCGGCGGCACGGGATCGGATCGGAACCCCCTCGGAAGTCTCGCGAGTAGACGCCGTCGATGGGGGTCGAAGCCAGCGGCGGGATCGGGGTCACGAAGGGATACGGCTCCTGGGCCGGGGCCGTCCGCCACCGGTCCGGGTCCCCGGTTGGGCTGGCGGCCTCGCGGGGGGAAGCGGCCGGCTCACCCGAGCACGCCACCAGCAGGGCCACTCCCAGGAGGGCGGTGATCCTTCCGCTCATGGCCCGATCGAACCACGGCTCGCTGGGTTCGGGAATACGCCGGTCGTCGCCCCTTCGTCGCCGGGATGTCGCCGAGGTTCCTTCCCCCTGGGGTCCACCTGGACGACCCAGCCGCGGCCACCTACGCTCCGGACCTGGTGGAGGCTCGTCGTTGGCTCGCCCTGATCGCCGCGGCGTCGCTCCTGGGGGCGACCTGCCGCGCGTGACGCCGATCCGCCGGAGGCCGCCGACGCCGGCCGGATCCCCGTGACGGTCTGGTTCCACGGGGCGTTGAGCGGCGACTTCCGCTCCCTGGTGATCCACGCTTTCCAGGGCGCTCAGATGCGGATCGAGGAGCTCAACGCCGAGGAGGACTTCCCGGCCGTGATCACGCTGGAAGGCGCCGATACCCAGGGGGACCGGGTGCGAGCTCCCGGGGTGGCCCAGCGGGTGGCCGCCGAGCCCCGCACGGTCGCCGTGATCGGCCCCGCCTTCGCCGGTGAGACCGAGACCTCCGGCGACATCTACGAGGCGGCCGGCATCCCATTCGTGACCCCCTCGGCTCCCGACCCCGCGTTGGCCGAGCGAGGCTGGGAGCACTGGTACCGGACCGTGGGCACCGAGGAGGATCAGGCCCAGCCGATGGGGGAGTGGATGGCCGAGCGGCACGCCAGCATCTTCGTCGCTCACGACCAGTCCGACTACGGCCAGGGACTCGCGGAAGCCGTGGCCGAGGCAGCTGGCCAGGCCGGCGCCTCGATCGTGAAGGTCGAGGGCGCCCTGCCCGCGGAGGTGTACTCCGAGCTGATCGGGGAGGTGGAGGCCTCGGGCGCGGAAGCCCTCTTCTACGGCGGGTATGACGTCCAGACCGGGCTCATCGTCACCCAGGCGCGGGACGCGGGCCTGGAGATCCCCATCTATTCCGGGGAGGGCTCGCTCTCCACCACCCTGCTCGACTTCACGGGAGAGACGGCGGCCGACGTCTTCCTGTCCTGTCCCTGCAACCTCGAGGGGGAGGGGGGCTTCCGGTCCAGGTACGAGGGCGTGTACGGGGAGTCCGGCGTGCCGCTGTTCGCCGCCGAGGGCTACGACGTGGCGAGCCTGATCGGAGAGGGGATCCGGTCGGCGGTCGAGGGAGGGGCGGACGACCCGGCGGGGATCCGGGCGGGCATCAAGACCTTCCTCGACAGCCTCACGATCGAGGCGCCGTTCCAGGGCGTGGCCAAGTCGATCGCCTTCGCGAACGATCACGAGCTGGCCGCGCTGGACCGGCGGTCACTGATCTTCTTGTACGAGGTCGAACCCGGCCGGATCACCCCCGAGGGGAACGCGGCCGATCTGCTCGGCTGAGCGCTGCTGGCGGGCCTCGGCCGCCTGGCCTACACTCCCGACCCGTCCTGCATGACCTGGCCCCACGTCCGCGCCCCGACGCCCGGGGAGGCCGAAGTCCGCCTCGCTCCGCCCCCCGCAGGGCCTTCCCCTCGCTGGCCCTGATCGCCCTGCTGCTCGGCGCCGGCGTCATCCTCCTGCTCCCGCGGCCCGAGGGGGAGCCCATCATCGACCCGGCCGGGAGGGCCGTCCCGACGATCCACGACGGCGTGCTCACCGTCTGGGCGTCACCCGCTCCCCCATACTCCCTCGAGGGTGCCGACGGTCCATCGGGCTTCGAGGTGGACCTGGTCTCGGAGGTGGCGCGCCGGCTCGGCCTGGAGGCCCGGATCCTGCCGGCCACC
>DASQWG010000331.1:0-2864 GCA_035640375.1 Actinomycetota bacterium | reverse complement strand
GCGCCGTGGGCCAGCGGGCGCCCGGTCTGGTGGCGGGCCCCCTGGCGCCGCTCCGACTGGTGAACCGGGACGAGCCGGAGCCGCCGGCCGAGGGCTGGGGCCGGGTGGTCCCGCGCCTGGCCGGGATCTGCGGCTCCGACCTGGCCACCCTGTCCGGGCGCACCTCCTTCTACTTCTCGCCGCTCGTCTCGATGCCGTTCGTTCCCGGACACGAGGTGGTCGGCGACCTGTTCGACGACGTCGAGGATCTCCCCGTGGGGACCCGGGTCGTGCTCGACCCGGTGCTCGCGTGCGCTGCACGGGGCCTGCCGCCGTGTGACCCCTGCGCGGCCGGTACGACCGAGCGCTGCGACCGCGTCACGGTGGGGCACGTGGCCCCCGGCCTCCAGACCGGGTACTGCGCCGACACCGGCGGGGGATGGAGCGGGATGCTCGTGGCCCACCGTTCCCAGCTGTACCCGGCCCCCGACCGGGTGACCGACGAGCGGGCGGTGCTCGTGGAGCCTCTGGCGTGCGCGATCCACGCGGCCCTGCGAGGGCGCCCTCAGCCCGGTGACTCCGTACTGATCGTGGGGGCGGGGACCGTGGGGATCCTCACGCTCCTGGCGCTCCGGGAGTTCACCGATGCCGGGACGGTCGTGGTGGTGGCCAAGCATCCGGGCCAGCGGGACCTGGCCCGACGGTACGGAGCCACCGAGGTGGTCGGCCCCCGCGATGCGGTGTCGGCGGTCCGCCGCGGCTCCCGGGCCTTCCGGCTCCAGCCGGAGCGGGGAGGCGCGTTCCTCCTCGGCGGGGTCGACGTGGCCATCGAGTGCGCCGGCACCCGCGGCTCGCTCGACCTGGCGCTGCGGACCACCCGTGCCGGGGGCCGGGTGGTGCTGGCCGGCCTACCGGTGGCCGGGGCCGACCTCACCCCGGTATGGTTCCGTGAGCTCGAGGTGGTGGGGGCGTACGCCTCGGGTACGGAGGGGGTGAACGGCGACCGGCGGTCCGCGTTCGACCTGGCGATGTCGGTGGCGGCCGAGGTTGACCTCGACAGCGTGCTGGGCGCCACGTATCCGCTCGGCAGCTGGCGGGAGGCCATCGACCACGCCATGAGCGCCGGCCGGCTGGGTACACCGAAGGTGGCGTTCGACCCGAGGGAGGACTCGTGAGCAGGCCGGGCTTCGTGCTCGAGGTGGACGAGCGGACCCCGCCGCTGTTGGCGCACCGAGGCGAGGGCTTCGGTCTCCAGCGGTTCCCGCTGGGCACCCGGGTGGTGTACCCACCCGACTCGCTACCGGCCATCCCGGACGTCCGTGGCTCGATCCGCCATGCGCTGTTGAACCCGCTCGGGTCGGAGCCCCTGCCCGAGCTTCTCCGCGCGGGGATGCGGCTCACGATCGCGTTCGACGACGTCTCGCTCCCGCTCCCGCCGATGAGGCCGCCCGACGTCCGCCAGCTGGTTCTTGAGGAGGTCCTGGAGCTGGCGGCCCGGCGAGGGGTCGAGGACGTCGAGCTCCTCGTGGCGAACTCGCTCCACCGCCGGATGACCGCGAAGGAGATCGAGGCGGTCGTTGGCGAGCGGGTGTTCCGGTCGTTCTGGCCGGAGCGGCTCCGGAACTTCGACGCCGAGGATCCCCAGGGCCTCGCCTACATCGGGCAGACCGACAAGGGCGAGGACGTGGAGATCTCCCGGCGGGCGGCCGAATCGGACCTCCTCGTGTACGTGAACATCAACCTGGTGGCCATGGACGGGGGTCACAAATCCGTGCCCGTGGGGCTGGGGTCGTACCGGAGCCTCCGTCACCACCACAACGTGAACACGATGCTCCACTCACGGTCGTACATGGATCCGCCGTCCTCGGCGCTGCACGGTTCGGCGGCCAGGATGGGGCGGCTGCTGTCGAACCACCTCCGGATCTTCACCATCGAGACCACCCTCAACAACGAGACGTTCCCTCGCGAGTTCGGCTTCCTGAACCGGCGCGAGTGGGAGTGGTCGCTGCGCGACCAAGCCGGTTACCTGGCGGCAAAGAAGGGGAACGACGCGGCCCCGGCCAGGATCCGCCGGGACGTGTTCCGTCGGATCCGGGCCCCGTACGGGGTCACCGGCGTGAACGGGGGCGAGACCGAGGCCGTGCACGAGCGAACTCTGGCCAGCGTGCACCGCCAGCAGAAGGTCGAGGTGAGCGGGCAGTCGGACATCCTCGTGGTAGGGCTGCCGTACATCTGCCCCTACAACGTCAACTCGATCATGAACCCCATCCTGGTGATGTGCCTGGGGCTCGGGTACTTCTTCAACATGTACGTTGGACGGCCCCTGGTGCGGCCCGGTGGGGCCATGATCCTGTTCCACCCGGTGCCGTGGGAGTTCCATACGGTGCACCATCCCTCGTACGTGGACTTCTTCGAGGAGGTCCTGGCCGAGACCACCGACCCCGCCCAGATCGAGTCGAAGTTCGAGGAGCAGTACGCCACGGATCCGTGGTACGTGCACCTCTACCGGAACTCGCACGCCTACCACGGCGTGCACCCGTTCTACATGTGGTACTGGGGAGCGCACGCGCTGGATCACCTCGGCGACGTCATCTTCGTCGGCGGTGACCGCCGGGCCGTTCGGCGGATGGGATTCCGGGCCGCGACGACCTTCGCGGATGCTCTGGAGATGGCCCGGGAGCGGGTGGGCTCCAGCCCAACGATCACGTACCTGCACTCTCCCCCGCTGGCACTGGCCGAGGTGCGGTGATGCCGGCGCTGCTCGACGAGGTGCGCGAGGTGGCCCGGGGCTGGCGGTGGGGCCGCCGGTCGCTGGTGCCTCGCTCGGCCGAGCCCTTCGCGCCGCCGCCGGAGCCGCGGGAATTCCCCACCGAGTGGGCCCGCAC
>DASQWG010000330.1:0-2427 GCA_035640375.1 Actinomycetota bacterium | reverse complement strand
GGCGTGACCGTCGTCTCGGTCGAGGAGGTCACGGTGGCCTTCGACGGCACGAGGGTGCTGGACGCGGTGGGTCTGGACGTGCCGACGGGGACGTGGGTGGGGGTGATCGGCCCGAACGGGGCGGGGAAGACCACCCTGCTCCGGTCGATGGCCGGACTGATCCCGTTCCGTGGGAGGGTCCGCCTCGACGGCGAGGACCTCGGCGCGCTGACCCGCCGGCAGGTGGCCCGTCGGATCGCCTACGTGCCGCAACGCCCACGCCTCCCCCAGGGGCTCACGGTCGGGGAATACGTGCTGATGGGTCGGAGCCCCCACATCTCCTACCTCGGAACCGAGCGCCGGCACGATCTCGAGGTCGTGGCCGCCGTGCTCGAGCGCATGGAGCTGTCGACCCTGGCCGGGCGCCGGCTCGAGTCCCTGTCCGGCGGCGAGGTCCAGCGGGCCATCCTGGCCAGGGCGCTGGCCCAGCAGGCCCCGGTTCTGCTCCTGGACGAGCCGACCAGCGCGCTCGACGTGGGGCACCAGCAGCGCGTCCTGGAGCTCGTCGACGCCCTTCGCGCGGAACGCGGACTCACCGTGCTCAGCGCCATGCACGATCTCACCCTGGCGGCCCAGTTCGCCGAGCGAATGGTCCTGCTGGCCGGCGGACGGGCCGTGGCGGCGGGTCCGGCCAGGTCGGTCTTGACCGAGGGGACCATCCGAGAGCACTACGGCGCCTCGGTCCGTGTGCTGGAGGGCCCGGATGGAGGGGTGGTGGTCATCCCGACCCGACGCCGCCTCGAGCCGGCCCCGGAGGACGCCTCGGCCGGCTCGGGCGACCCATGAGCTACTCGCTCCTGCTCGGCGGGGCTCGGAGCGGGAAGTCCGAGCTTGCCGTCAGGCTCGCCGCCGACGCCGGTGAGCCCGTCGTGTTCGTGGCCACCGCCGAGGCCGGCGACGACGAGATGGCCGAGCGGATCCGGCGCCATCGCGCCCTTCGTCCTGCCGGCTGGACGACGGTCGAAGAGCCCGTGGATCTGGGGTCTGCCCTGAGTGCCGCACCGGACCACTGCTTCGTCGTGGTGGACTGCCTGACGCTGTGGGTGGCCACGCTCCTCGAGCGGGGGTGCGCTTCGGCCGAGATCGAGGACCGGAGCCGGCAGGCCGCGAAGCTGGCGGCAGCCCGTGCGGGCGGCGGGGCGGTCGTGTCGAACGAGGTGGGGTCGGGGATCGTCCCGATCAATGCGTTGGCCCGGTCCTTCCGAGACGTGCTGGGCACGGTCAACGCGATCTGGGCCGACCACGCGGAACGGACCCTGCTGGTCGTGGCGGGGAAGGTGCTCCCGCTCCAGAATCCGCCGATCCGGGAGCCGTGATGGGTGCGCTCGCCGACCTCCTGGAGGGCCTGACTCCGCCCGACCTCGAGGCCGCCGCCGCGGTGCGGGCCCGGGCCGCCAGGACGCTCCGGCCGGCCGGGTCCCTGGCCCGGCTCGAGGAGGTCGCCGCCTGGTTGGGGGGCTGGCAGGGAACGAGCCGGCCCACCGTGTCCGACCCCCTGGCCGTGGTGTTCGTGGCCGATCACGGGGTGACGGTGGAGGCGGTCAGCGCCTATCCATCCGAGGTCACCGCCTCCATGCTGAACGCCCTGCAAGCCGGCGTGGCCACCGCGAGCGTGCTGGCGAGCGAGGCGGGGGTTCGCCTGATCGTCTCCGATGTGGGCGTCGGCCGCCCCAGCGGCAACCTCCGGCATCAAGCCGCGCTCGACGACCTCCGGTTCGACCGAGCGGTGCGATCGGGGAGCGAGGTGGTACGGGCGGAGCGGCCGGACCTCCTCGTCCTCGGCGAGATGGGGATCGGGAACACCACCGCAGCGGCCGCGGTGTGCGCGGCGCTGTTCGGCGGGCCGGCGGAGGACTGGACCGGGCGGGGCAGCGGAATCGACGACGAGGCCTTCGGAAGGAAGGTGAACGTGGTCAGGGACGCCGCCCGGCGGGTGGAGGGCCGGCCGCCGTTGGAGATCCTCAGGCAGGTCGGCGGCGCCGAGCTCGCGGCCGTCGCCGGTGGCGTCGCCGAGGCCCGCCGTCGTCGGATCCCCGTGGTGCTCGACGGCTTCGTGGTGACCGCGGCCGCCGCGGCGTTGGAGGTGGCCAGGCCGGGTGCCCTCCGGCACTGCCTGGCGGGCCACTGCTCGGGAGAGCCGGGTCATCGGCTCCTCCTGGAGAAGTTGGGTCTGGAGCCCCTCCTGGACCTGAGATTGCGGCTGGGGGAGGCCAGCGGAGCGTTGCTGGTCATCCCGCTGATCCGAGCGGCCGCCGCGGCGGTCGTCGAGGTAGCCACGTTCGAGGAATGGGGGCTGGACGTGTGAGCGGTCTCCTGGCCGCGGTGGGCTTCCTCACCCGGGTCCCGGTCGGGGGCTGGGGAGGAGGCCGTCCGGGCCGCGCCCTCCCG
>DASQWG010000329.1:0-2514 GCA_035640375.1 Actinomycetota bacterium | reverse complement strand
TCGGCCGTGATGGATTCCAGGTCCTTGGTTCTCGGTGGGCCGGCCATCACGTCGAGCTCGCCGGTGCTCAGCCGCTCGAAGGCGGTGGCGGGATCCTCCTTGAAGCTCCACGAAATCGAGTCCACGAACCCGTCGGGCTGGGCTGCGCCCGACCACTGGCGGAAGGCCGGGTTCCGCACCACCTCGATCCCATCGGGGCCGGCCTCAGTGACCATGTACGGCCCGGTCGCCGGGACCGGGTCCAGGGCCTGATCCTCGATCGGAGTCCGGGCCGGGACCGGGAAGGCGAAGGACATGGCGAGCTTGAAGGGGAGGTCGGCGTCGGGGCGAGCGAGCTGGAACGTCACCGCCTCGTCGTCGACCGAGATCGAGTCCGCAAGGTCGCAGGAAGCCGGATCCGCGGCGCAGGCGTCCGCGCCCTCGATGGCACCGAACAGCCCGGCCGCGGCGGGTTCGAGGGAGATCGCTCGCTCCAGCCCGCGTCGGAAGTCCTCGGGACGGACGGGATCCCCGGTCGAGTACCGGATCCCCTGGCGCAAGGGGAATCGGTAGCTCAACCCATCATCGGAAACCTGGGGCAGCGCCGATGCCAGGTCGGGGACCAGCGTCGCCCCCTCTGGGCCTCCGACCTTCTTGAACGCCAGGAGCCCGTCGTTGGTGATGGAGAGGATCGACCAGCCGACGGACTCATACACGACGGCGGGGTCCAGCGTCTTCGGTGCCTGGTCCCCGGACCATACCGTGAGAGTCCCGCCACGCTGAGTGGCCGACGCCCCCACCGCCAGCCACAGGTCGTCGCCCGCCGCCGTCAGGGACAGTGCCTCGCCACCCACGGGAACCGGCTGTTCCGCCGCGTCGGTGGCCGGGTCGATCGCGGTGATCGAGTTGTCGAACTCGTTGGCGACCCACACCGATCCCGCTGCGGCCGCGAGCGCGTTGGGGCCTTCCCCCACCGCGATGGTCGTTTCCACCCGCCCGGTGGAGGGTTCCAGGCGGGAGACGGTGCCGTCGAGGTGGTTCGCCACCCAGATCGAGCCGAACGCGGAGAGCACCGCCGAAGGGCCGCTGCCCACGCTCTGGGTGAGCGTCAGGCTCGGACCGTCGGGATCGATGCGGACGATCTCGGCCGGGGCGACCGACACCCACACCCCGGCGGGCGTGAAGGCCACATCCGACGGCTGGCCGGCCAGCGCCACCTCCTTCCCATCGCCGGACGTCGGATCGATCCGCAGCATTCGGTTGCCCACCGCATCGGCCACCCACAGCGCGCCGTCACCGATGGCGATCCCCGAGGGCCCCGAGCCGGCCTGGAGCGTGTCGCTGACCTCGCTCGCCTCGGGGGCGATCCGGCTGATCGTGCCGTCGCCGCTGTTCGTCACCCACACCGAGCCCAGGCCGACCGCCACACCCGCCGGCGAGGTGCCCACAGGGATCGTGTCGGTGACCGACCCGTCCTCGGGGTCCAGCCGGGCCACGACGCCGCGATCCGGCTGGGCGACCCACAGGCTGCCGAACCCCACGGCGCTTGCCCCCGGGCGCTCGCCCAGCGGTGCGGCAAAATCGACGCTGGCGTCTTCGGGGTTCAGCCGCGCGACCGAGTTGGTGCCGACGGTGGTCCTGTCCTCGGATAGGAGCAGGGGGAGCGCCACGGCGATGAGGGCGAGCACGACGCCGATCGGGAGGAGCACGGCCCATCGGCGCGTTCCCGCGCGCGGTGGCGGCGGAGGAGCCTGACCGTAGGGCCGGAGTCGCTCGACGGCATCGAGCTCCTCGGGCACCACGCGGACGATGGCCACGGGCTCGGCGATCCCCTTCAGCGAGAGCGCGCCGCGATCCTCGTAGCGAACGCCGTCCACGCGGCGGGCCAGGTGGGTGACCTCACGCGACGCGAGGATCTCTCCGGCGCGGGCCTGGCCGCACAGCCGGGCGGCGAGGTTGAGGGCGCCTCCCCGATAGCCGCCCTGGACCGGAACGGCCTCGCCCGCGTCAAGTCCGATCCCCACCGTGAGCGGGATCTCAGGTTGATCCAGCGTCTCCTCGAGGAAGCGTTCCTGGAGCTCGACGGCAGCCCGGATCGCCTGACGGGCCGAGGAGAACACGCAGAGGGCCTCGTCGCCACGGAGCTCCAGCAACTCGCCGCCCCGAGCCTCCACTCCAACGCGGGCGATATCGGCGAACTTCGCCGCGAGCTTGGCCGCGGCCTCGTCGCCACGCTCTTGGGTGAAAAGGGTATACCCGCGAACATCGGCGATCAGGAACGTTCTGATCTGGGCGTCCAGCGACGCGTCATCGGGACGCGCGTCGTCCGGCGTATCCCTGTCGGCCACGAAGCTATCCGTCTCGTGCCATCAGAGCGGTGTCGATGTCGTCGAGGTGCTCGGCCCGATGGGTGGCGCGGAGGGCGTTCAGCGGGCTGTTCGGGTCGTTGGGCCACATCCGTTCGGGGGGGAGTGAGGCGACCCGCCCGTCGGTCTCCTCAGCGATCCGCAACGCCTGCCGGGCAGCTTCGCGAGG
>DASQWG010000328.1:0-4075 GCA_035640375.1 Actinomycetota bacterium | reverse complement strand
CCCGCCGCCGCCGGGCCCGGCGGAGGACCGACCGCGGCATCCGGGGATCGATTCGCATCTCGTCGGCCCGCTCGTCGAGCATGGTCTTCAGGTCCACGTCATCCACCCCTCGGGATCTCTTCCCGGAGCCGGTCCAGGCCCCGTGACACCAGCGACTTCACCGTTCCGACCGCGCACCCGAGGACCTCGGCCGTCTGGGCCTCGGTGAGGTCCTCGTAGTACCGGAGGACGATGGCCGCCCGCTGCCTGGGCTGGAGGCGCTGGAGCGCCTCCCACATCTCGTGACGTCCACCCATGATGTCCGGGGGCGCCTCCGGTGCCCGCCCGGCTCGCTCCAGGTACGCCCGCTCCACCTTGCGGCGGCGGAAGTGCGACCGGGCCAGATTGACCACCGTGGCCCGGAGGTACGCCCGGAACGCCTCGGGATGCCGGAGATCGCGGAACCTTCCGAACAGCCGGGCGAACGCCTCGTGCACCAGGTCCTCGGCCAGGGCCCGGTCGCCGGTCAGGAGGTACGCCAGGCGGGCGGCGTCGGGAGCGTGGGCCTGGTACAGCTCGGCCATCCGCCCTCCCTTGGCCCCCGGCACCGCCGCACGCTCCTCGGTCTCGATCACTCCGGAGCCTAGACGCCCCAGCGGGGCGGAAGGTTCCACCGCGCTAGGCTTGGCGCGTGCGGTGGCGGATGGGCGACCGGTCCCTCGAGTGCGGCCCTCCGACGCTGGTGATGGGCGTCCTGAACGTCACCCCGGACTCCTTCTCCGACGGCGGGCGGTTCCTCGACCACGAGGCCGCCGTGGCCCACGGCGTGGCCATGGCCGAAGACGGCGCGGCGATCATCGACGTCGGCGGCGAGTCGACCCGCCCGGGATCCGACGCGGTGACGGTGGAACAGGAGCTGAGCCGGGTCCTGCCGGTGATCAAGCGGCTGGCCGCGGAGGTGGCGAACGTCGACGTGCCGATCTCGATCGACACGCGCAAGCCCGAGGTGGCCCGGGCGGCCCTTGACGCCGGCGCCGTCCTGGTTAACGACGTCTCGGGGGCCCGGGAGCCGGGGATGCTCGAGGTCGTGGCGGCCTCGGGGGCGGGACTGGTGCTGATGCACATGCTCGGCGAGCCGAAGACCATGCAGGTCGAGCCGCGGTACGAGGACGTGGTTCGGGAGGTCCGGGCCTACCTGGCCGAGCGCCTCGGGGCGGCGGAGGCCGCCGGCATCGAACGCGACCGGCTGGCCGTCGACCCCGGCCTCGGGTTCGGCAAGACCTATGAGCACAACCTCGAGCTGATGCGGGACATCGAGGGGTTCCTCGATCTCGGCGTGCCGGTGGTCGTGGGCCCCTCGAGGAAGTCGTTCATCGGGACCGCGCTCGGCGACGCGCCGATCGAGGAGCGGCTCGAGGGCACGATCGGCGCGGCCGCGTGGATGGCCGGCCGCGGCGCCCACGTGGTCCGGGTGCACGATGTGGCACCGGTGGTCCGGGCCCTGCGGCTGGTCAACGCGATCCGGGGGCACCGGTGAGGTTGGACAAGCGGCGCGTGCGGGTCTCCGGGGGCGAGCTCGCGTACGTCGACGAGGGCGATGGTCCCCCGGCGATCCTCCTCCACGGGTTCCCGACCTCGTCGCACCTGTGGCGCGACCTCGTCCCGATCCTGGCCCCACGGTTCCGGGTGATCGCGCCCGACCTCCTCGGCTACGGCGACTCCGACAAGCCCGAGGACCCCGCGGTGCTGTCCGTGACCCGCCAGGCGCGGTACATGGGCGAACTGGTGCGGGCGCTCCGGCTCGACGACCCTGCGGTGGTCGGCCATGACATCGGCGGCGGGGTCGCTCAGCTGCTCGCGCTGGAGGGCGCGGTCCGCTCGATGGTGCTCGCGGACTCGATCGCCTTCGACTCCTGGCCGATCGAGGCGGTGCGGATGCTCCAGGATGCGGATCCCGAGGGCGTGGACGAGTCGTTCGCCCGAGCCATGGTCGGCGCCGCCCTCGACACGGGCATGGCCCACCCACAGCGGCTGGCCGAAGAGGATCGCCGGGAGTACGAGCGGCCGTGGCTGGCCGACCCGATCGCCGTGATCCGGGCCGCCCTGGGGATCGACGGCCGCGGCCTGGTCGGCACCGAGGAGGGGCTCGGCGCGCTCGAAGCCCGGGTCCTGGTGGTGTGGGGCGAGGACGATCCGTTCCAGCCGGCGGAGCTCGCCGAGCGCCTGGGCGAGGCCATCCCCGGGGCCACGGTCGCCCTGCTGCCCGGGTGTTCGCACTACGTGACCGAGGACGCCCCGGAGGCAGTGCTCCCGCTGATCGCCGACTACCTCCGCCGGGTCCACCTCGGCGAGTCGCACGGCCACCACGCCGGTCCCGCCCCCGTCGAGCTGGGGATCTCGTTCACGCGGCCCGACCGGCCCGCCGACCCGGAGGCGTGATGGCGAAGCTCGACCTGTCGCTCACGGACCACGAGCTCGAGGCCTATCTCTTTCAGGGCAGGACGATCCGGGTGGCCACGGTCGGGCCGGACGGCCTGCCGCACGTGGTCCCCCTGTGGTTCGTGTGGCACGACGGCACCCTGTTCCTCAACTCCACCCGGGGGAACCCGACCGTGGAGAACATGATGCGCGACAGGCGGGCCGCCGGCGTGGTCGACGACGGCGACACGTATGACACGCTGCGAGGCGTGGTGATCGCCGGCCGGGTCGAGATCGCCGAAGACGACCCCCGGCTGGCCCAGGCCGAACGGCTGTGGTCGGACAAGTACCTGGGCGGGAACGAGCCGCCGTACCGACGGTGGCGGAACCGCGTCTGGCTTCGGCTCGTGCCGGAGCGAACGGCGTCCTGGGACTTCCGGAAGATCCCTGAGGCCAGGGCCCGGCGGGACGCCGAGCGCCGGGCCGGGGGGGCGTAGGTGCCGCAGGTCATCCGGCTGCGCGGGATCCGGGCCGAGGGCCGGCACGGGGCGAGCCCCGGCGAGCGGGACGACCCCCAGCCGTTCGAGGTGGATCTCGAGGTCGAGGTGGACGCAGCGGCCGACGATCTCGACGCCACCGCGGACTACCGGAAGATCGTGGCCGCGGCGCGCGCGGTGGTCGAGGGCGAGCCGGTGACGCTGATCGAGACCCTCGCGGGCAGGATCGCCACCGCCGTGACGGCCGTCTCCGGAGTCCGGTCGTGTCGGACCGTGGTCCACAAGCCTGGGGCCGCCGAGCGGCTGGGCGTCGACGACGTCTCGGCCGAGACCACCGCGTGACCATCGCGTACCTGGGGCTCGGCTCGAACCTCGGCGACCGGCTGGAGCACCTCCGACGAGCCGTGGGGCTGCTCCGCGAACGCGGCGTGCGGGTCCTCCGGTCCTCACGCGTCTACGAGACCGAGCCGGTGGGCGGCCCGGACCAGCCCGACTACCTCAACGCCGTGCTCGAGGTCGACACGGACGGCACGGCCCGGGAACTGCTGGAGGTATGTCTGGCCGCCGAGGCCGCCCTCGGTCGGGAGCGGGCCGAACGGTGGGGCCCCAGGGTCATCGACGTTGACCTCCTCACGTTCGACCAGGAGACGATTTACCAGCCCGACCTCCAGGTTCCGCATCCGCGGATGCATGAGCGAGCCTTCGTGCTGATCCCGCTTCTCGAGCTCGATCCGGATCCGCGGCTGCCGGGCGGCCGCCGCGCCGGCGACCTACGCCTCGAAGGACTGGGGCGGGTCCGCCTGCACGCTCCGCCCCTGGCCACCTGACCTCCCTATACTCGCGGCGTGACCCGCACGACCCCATGGACGTCGCGGTCGTAGGGGCGGGCAGGGTCGGGACCGCGGTAGCGGTCCTCCTGAGCCGGGCCGGCAACCGCGTGGTGGCCGTGTCGGGCCGGGAGGCGTCGAGGACGCGGGTCGAGACCTGGCTGCCGGGCGTCCCCTACCTCGCCGCTCCCGACGCGACTCGCGCCGCCGAAGTCGCCCTCCTGGCCGTCCCCGACGACGCCATCGCGGCCACCTGCGCCGAAATCGCGGCAGCGGGTGGCTTCGCCCGGGGCACCTTCGTCGTGCACCTCTCCGGGGCCGCTCCGCTGCTGGCGCTGGGACCCGCCCGGGCCA
>DASQWG010000327.1:0-7971 GCA_035640375.1 Actinomycetota bacterium | reverse complement strand
CGCCCCTGCGCCCGCGGTCACGGTCGCCGCGGCCTCGGTCGCGGCCCCTGTCCCCACGCCCGCGGTCACGGTCACGCCCCCGGTCCCGTCGCGGCGCGGGCTCCTCCTCCTGCGCCTTGGTCAGGACCTCCTGCACGTCCTCCTCGCTCATGTCCTCCCAGATCGGGTCGATGGCGATCCGCCGACCACCATCCTCGACCCGGGTCACGATGACCTCGAGCTCGTCGCCGACGTTCAGGACCTCCTCGACCGTGCTCACCCGCTTGCCGCGCCCGAGCTTCGAGATGTGCAGGAGCCCGTCCTGGCCCGGCAGGATGTTGACGAACGCGCCGAACGTGGTGGTCTTCACGACCTTGCCGCGGAACCGCTCCCCCACCTCGGGGATCCGCGGGTTGAGGATCTCGTCGATCATCTGGGTGGCCCGCTCGGCCCCCTCGCCCTCGCGCGACCCGATGAACACCGTGCCGTCGTCCTGGATGTCGATGTCGGCGCCGGTGGCCGCGATGATCTCGTTGATGCGCTTGCCCTTCGGACCGATGACCTCGCCGATCTTGTCCACGGGGATCTGCTTGGTGACCACCCGTGGGGCCTTCGCCGAGAGCACCTCGCGCGGCTCGGGGATCGTCGCCAGCATCCGATCGAGGATGTGCAGGCGGGCCTCCCGGGCCTGCTTCAGCGCCCCGTTCAGAACCTCGGCCGGGAGGCCGGTCACCTTCGTGTCGAGCTGGAGCGCGGTGACGAAGTCCCGGGTCCCGGCGACCTTGAAGTCCATGTCGCCGAGGGCGTCCTCGGCACCGAGGATGTCGGTCAGCGTGACGAACTCGCCGCCCTCGGCGATCAGCCCCATGGCGATCCCGGCCACCGGGGCCAGGATCGGCACCCCGGCGTCCATCAGCGACAGCGTCGACGCGCAAACGCTCCCCATCGAGGTCGACCCGTTCGACTGCAGCACGTCGGAGACCAGCCGCAGCGTGTAGGGGAACTCCTGCTCGTCGGGGATCACGGGGACCAGGGCCCGCTCGGCCAGCGCCCCGTGCCCGATCTCCCGGCGCTTCGGCCCCCGCATGAACCCGGTCTCTCCGGTGGAGAACGGCGGGAAGTTGTAGTGATGGATGTACCGCTTGCTCTCCTCGGGGTCGATCGTGTCGATCGTCTGGGTCATCCGGAGCATCCCCAGCGTGACCACGTTGAGCACCTGGGTTTCGCCTCGCTGGAACAGCCCCGAGCCGTGGGCCCGAGGGATCAGGCCCACCTCGCAGGAGATCGGCCTGATCTCGTCGGTCTTGCGGCCGTCGATGCGGATGCCCTCCTCGACGACCCGGCGCCGCATCACGTCCTTCTGCAGGTCCTTGAAGTACCGGGCGACCTGCTGGACTCGGGTCGCGTAGGCCTCCTCCTCCCACTCGTCGGCAAGGTGCGTGCCCAGCTCCGCCTTGATCGTGTCGAGCACCGTGCTCCGCTCGGTCTTGTCGGCGATCGTCAGAGCCTCCGCCACCCGGCCGCGGGCGAACTGGTCCACGGCGGCCACGACCTGGTCCTCGTAGTCGACCTCGATCGGGAATTCGCCCTCGGTCACGCCCACGCGCCCGGCGAACTCGCGCTGGAGATCGACGATCTCGCCGATGGACCGCTTGGCCTCCTCGAGACCCTCGGCCACGATCTCCTCCGTCGGGGCGGGATCACCGTCCGCGATGTGCTTCAGCGCCTCGTCCGGCGCCTCGCCCTCGACCATCAGGATGTCCACGCCACCCTGGTCGTTCTTCCGACCGGCCACCACCATGTCGAAGGTGGCCAGGTCGAGGTCCTGGTAGGTGGGATTGACCTTCCATCGGCCGTTCAGAAGGCCCACCCGCACCGCCGCCACCGGCCCGTCGAACGGAAGCCCGGCCAGGGTCGCTGCCAGGCCGGCCCCGTTGATCCCGGGGACGTCGTAGGGGTTGGCCTGATCGGCGGAGAGCACGGTGCACACGACGTGCACCTCCTGGCGGAAGCCGGTCCGGAACGTCGGGCGGAGTGGCCGGTCGATCAGACGGGCGGTGAGGATCGCGGTCTCCGACGGTCGGCCCTCCCGACGGAAGAAGCCGCCGGGGATCTTCCCGGCGGCGTACATCCGCTCCTCGACGTCGACCGTCAGAGGGAAGAAGTCGATGCCTTCCCTGGCCGGGCCGCTCGTACAGGTCACCAGGACCTGCGTCTCGCCGATCGTCACTACGACCGAGCCGCCGGCCAGCATGGCCAGCTTGCCGGTCTCGAAGGTGATGTCCGCGCCACCGATGGTGCGCGTGTCCTTGGTCACTGTCATGTCGGTGCTCCTCTCCTGATCCGAGGAGCGGGGGGCGGGCCAGTTGTCAGTGGTGGGCCTCGGGCCGATGGTCCGGGGTCCGCGACTGAGAACTGACCACGCGAGCCGCCCGCTCCGTTCCCTGTCGATTTCGTCGTGGCCGGGCGATCCCCTCCTTCCCTACCGCCGGAGTCCCAGGCGTCCGATCAGCGCCCGGTACCGCTCCACGTCGCTCCGGCGCAGGTACTCGAGGAGCCGCCGCCGACGCCCGACCATCTGGAGGAGGCCCCGGCGGGAGTGGTGGTCATTCGAGTGGGTCTTGAGATGCTCGGTCAGCTCCTCGATGCGCCTCGACAGGACGGCGATCTGGACCTCGGGGGAGCCGGTGTCTCGATCCGTCCTGCGATGCTGCTCGACGAGGCTGGCCTTGATGTCCTTCGTCAGCGTCATCGCAGGTCAGGGTATCACAGGACGCTCGCGCCCCCCCGGCACGAGCCTCCGGGTGGCCTCAACATCCAGGCCGATCTGCCGGCTCAGCTGCGCCGGCCCATCGAACGCGACCTCGTCGCGGAGCCTGGCCCAGAACTCGATGCCGACCACGGTCCCGGTCAAGTCTCCCTCGAAGCCCAGCAGGTAGGCCTCGAGGTGCAGGGGCTCCCGCCCGAAGGTGGGGTTGACGCCGACGTTGATGGCCGCCGGCCAGGACGTCTCGCCGGCCGTGGCCCGGCCCGCGTAGACTCCGCGCCCAGGCAGCAGGATCGCCTCGGGCGTGCGAAGGTTAGCCGTTGGGAAGCCGAGCTCCCGTCCGCGGCCCGCCCCGGGGACGACGGTGCCCTCCACCGCATACCTGCGCCCCAGCGCCACCTCGGACCACTCGAGGTCGCCGGCCGACAGCGCATCGCGGATCGAGCTCGACGACACGCGCCGACTGCCCACCAGCACCGTCTCCAGGCCCTCGGCCGTGAACCCGTGCCTGGTGCCCAGCTCCGCCAGCGTGGCCACGGTTCCCGCGGCCCGGTGGCCGAACGTGAAGCTGGCCCCGACCGCGACGTGCCGGGCCCGGAGCCCGCGGACCAGCACCCGCTCCACGAAGTCCTCGGGCGACCACCGGCTCACCTCCTCGGTGAACTCCAGGACGAACAGGACGTCGACCCCGAGGGCGTCGATCAGCTCGGCCTTCCGGCGCGGCGTGGTCAACAGCTTCGGGGTCTTGCCGGGCGAGAGCGTCTCCAGGGGATGGCGATCGAACGTGACGGCCACAGCCCGGAGATCCCGTTCCCGGGCCACCTCGACGGCCCGGCCGATCACCGCCCGATGCCCGGCGTGCACGCCGTCGAACACCCCGATCGTCACCGACGACTCGCCGTGGATCGGGAGCGAGCGGCTCCCCTGGACCACCTCCATCGGCTCCAGCGTATCGGAGCCCTACGCCGGGATGACGACCTCGGGACAGGCGCGGGTGCCACAGTCACGAAACACGCCGACCAGGCGGCCGTCGGGATCGACGGCGGCGTGGAAGCCGGGACCGTCCGGCGGGCCCAGCGGCCGTCCGTGCCGAGCCGCCTCGGCCTCGTCCTCGGTCAGCTCCATGCGGGGCAGGTGCGCTACGGCCCGCTCGACGGGCAGGAGCGCCCCCGGCGCGTGGGGCGACGAGGCGTCCTCGAGCCGGAACGGCCCGATCCGAATCCGGACCAGGCGAACGAGGTGGGCACCGGTCCCCAGCCGGCGACCGAGGTCGGCCGCCAGCGAACGGACGTAGGTCCCGCCCGACACGACGGCCCGGAATTCGACGTCGCGGCCGTCGAACCCCCGAAGCTCGAAGGTGTCGACCCTGACCGTCCGGGGTTCCGCCTCCATCGGCCGGCCGGCGCGGGCCTCGCGGTGGAGCCTTCGACCGCCGACCTTCACCGCGGAGTACGCCGGCGGCCGCTGCCGGAGCTCGCCCGTCAGCCCGGTCATCGTTGCCGTTACCTCGGCCTCGGACACCTCGACCGGCGCCGTACGGACCGTTTCCCCGTCGGCGTCGAGCGTCTCCGTCTCCTCGCCCAGGCGCGCCGTTCCCTGGTACTCCTTGTCCATGTCCCCGAGGAAGCGCAGAAGGCGCGTGGCCCGGCCCACGCCCATCACCAGCAGGCCGGTGGCCATGGGGTCGAGCGTTCCGGCATGCCCGACCTTGCGGATGCCGAGGGCACGCCGCACCGCATCGACGGCGTCGTGGGAGGTGATGCCTTTCGGCTTGTCGATCAGCAGCAGCCCGTCGGCCACCGCGTTCAGGGCGCGGCCGTCGCTGGATTGACGGCAACGAGCACGTCGACGAGCGATGCCACCGACTCCTCCAGCGCCGCCTTCGATGTGTAGCCGGCGGCCAGCCGGTGGCCGCCGCCCCCGAAGCGCTCCGCCACCGCCGCCACGTCGGTGTCGCCGCGGGAGCGCAGCGACACCTTGAACCCCCCGGCGACCTGCTCCTTGAGCACCGCGGCCACGTCGGCCTCCCGAGCCGTCCGCACCACGTCGATCAGGTCGTCGGTCTCGTGGATGGGGACGCCGCCGGCCTCCAGGTCGTCGCGAACCATGTAGGTCCACACCAGCCTGGCCTCCGGGACGAGCTGGACACGATCCAGGAGCCGACCCAGGAGGTGGAGGTAGGGAACGCTCCCGTCCGCGTACAGCGCCTGGGCCAGGCGGGCATGGTCGAACGCCTCCTCGCGAAGACGGGCGGCGATCCGAAGCACATCCGGCGATGCGTTCTCGAACTGGAACCGGCCCGTGTCGGTCACCATCCCCGCGTACAGGCACGTCGCGACCTCGGGGGTCAGATGACCGCCCATCCGCTCGATCAGGCGGAACACCAGCTCCGCAGTGGCCGACGCCTCCGGCTCCACCAGGTTGATGGTCCCGAACCCGGGATTCGTCCGGTGGTGGTCGATGCAGATCACGGCGCCGGCCCGCTCGACCAGGTGGGACAGCCCGTTGAGCCGATCGACGTCGGCGGCGTCGAGGGTCACCAGCACCGCCGGCTGCTTGGGGAGATCACCGGGGGCCACCAGGTGCTCCCGGCCCGGGAGGGCCTCGACCCATCTGGGGAGGTCTGATGGCGGGTTCGGGGAAGCGGCCATCACCTCGGCGCCCCGGTGTGCCAGGAACGCCGCCAGACCCAGCATCGACCCCATCGCGTCCGGATCGGGGTTGACGTGGCAGACCAGCGTCACGCGTTCCGCGACCTCGAGGACGCGGACGGCCTCGTCCCACGGGTCAGCCGTCGCCACCGTCGCCCTCCTCGTTGATCCGTCGGAGCAGCTCCTCGATCCGGTCGGCCCGGGGACCGGTGTCGTCCTCCTCGAATTCGAGCTCCGGCAAGAACTTCAGCCGTACCTCGTGCCCCAACACCGCCCGTAGGTGGCCTCGGGCCGACCGGAGGCCGGCCCGGGTCGCCTTCCGCTGGGCCTCATCGCCCAGCGCCGTGTAGAACACCCGGGCCCGACGGAGGTCCGGAGTCACCCGCACCCCGGTCACGGTGACGAAGCCCACTCGGGGATCCTTGAGCCGGGGGATCTCCTCGGCCAGCACCTCGCGGAACTCCTCGGAGACCCGGTCGAGACGCTTCCCAACCGGCATCTCAATCCTCCTGGGCGTGGAGCGTCATCGTGTGATCGATGATCTCCACCGTCGGATTGCTCGAGACGTAGCGCTCGATCTCGTGCATCACCTTGCGGAGCTGGAAGGCCTCGGACGAGACGGCCGAGACGCCCAGCCGAGCTCGCTGCCACCGGTCCTGGTGGTCGACCTCGGCCACCGCCACGTTGAACCGCTGGCGAATCCCCTGGGTCAGCCGCTTGACCACGTGCCGCTTCTCCTTCAGCGAGGTGACGCCGGGGATGCGGATGTCGAACGCCGAAAGCGCCACGAGCATCTGCGGCCTCCGTTCTACAGGCTGCGGGCGATCTCCCGGACCTCGTACGCCTCCAGCACGTCGCCCTCCTTGACGTCCTGGAAGTTCTCGAGCCCGATACCGCACTCGAACCCCTCCTGGACCTCCCGGACGTCGTCCTTGAACCGGCGGAGGGACCCCACTCGACCGTCATACACGACGGCCCCGTCACGAACCAGACGGATCCGCGAGCCCCGGGTGATCGTTCCCTGCGTCACGTAGCAGCCCGCCACCACGCCGAGACGGGGAACCCGGAAGGTCGCCCGCACCTCGGCCCGACCCAGCTCGACCTCCTGCTCCTCGGGGGCGAGCAGGCCGGACAGGGCCTGCTTCACCTCGTCGACGACCTGGTAGATCACCCGGTGGAGCCGGATGTCGACGCCCTCGCGCTCTGCGAGCTCGCGGGCACCCGGATCGGGCCGGACGTTGAACCCGATCACCACGGCCTCCGAGGCCAGGGCCAGGTTCACGTCGTCCTCGGTGACCGCGCCCACGCCCTGGCGGAGGATGCGTACGGCCACCTCGTCCGTCGACAGCTTCTCGAGCGCCTCGGCCAGCGCCTCGATCGAGCCCTGCGCGTCGGCCTTGAGGACGATCCGTAGCTCCGCGGCTTCGCCCTCGCGGACCGACTCCATGACGTCTTCCAGCCGGACCGCCGGGCGAGCGGCCACCAGCTCCGCCGCGCGGATCCGAGTCTCGCGCTCCTGGGCGATGTGCCGGGCCTCCTTCTCGTTCTCGATCACCCGGAACTCGTCGCCGGCCTCGGGCACCCTGGACCAGCCCAGCACCTGGACCGGACGGCCCGGGGGGGCCTCCTCGACCGGCTGGCCGTGCTCATCGAGCATGGCCCGAACCCGTCCGTGCGCCGCGCCGCACACGATGGCGTCCCCGACCTTGAGCGTACCCCGCTGGACCAGCACGGTGGCCACGGGGCCGCGCCCCTTGTCAAGGTGGGCTTCGATGGCGACACCTCGGGCAGAGCGCTCCGGATCTGCCTTCAGCTCCTGCAGCTCGGCCACGAGCAGGATCGTTTCGAGCAGCTTGTCCAGGCCCTGTCCGGTCTTCGCCGAGACATCGACGAACTCGAAGTCGCCGCCCCATTCCGAGGTCTGGATGCCCTGCTCGGCCAGCTGCTGCCGGACCCGGACCGGATCGGCCTCGGGCTTGTCGACCTTATTGACGGCCACCACGATCGGCACACCGGCGGCCCGGGCGTGGTCGATGGCCTCGACGGTCTGCGGCATGACGCCGTCGTCGGCGGCCACCACCAGGACCGCGATGTCGGTGACCTGCGCACCTCGAGCCCGCATCGCGGTGAACGCCTCGTGGCCCGGGGTGTCGATGAACGTCACCAGACTGCCGTTCTGGTGGACCTGGTAAGCGCCGATGTGCTGGGTGATGCCCCCCGCCTCGCCGGAGACCACGTCGCTCTGCCGGATCGCGTCGAGCAGGAGAGTCTTCCCGTGGTCGACGTGGCCCATCACGGTCACCACCGGCGGCCGCGGCCGCAGCTTGGCCGGGTCGACCTCCTCCTCTTCCTCTTCCTCCGCGGCCTCGTCCTCGTCGGGGGCCACGACCTCGGGCTCGAACCCGTACGCGCGGGCCAGCAGCTCCACGGCCTCGTCGGACAGGGACTGCGTGATCGTGACCATCTCGCCGAGCTCGAGCATCTGCTTGATCAGGTCGGTGGGCGGAGCGTTCAGTCGCTCGGCAAGCTCCTTGAGGATGATGCCCCGGGGCACGCGGATCGCCGGGCGCTCCG
>DASQWG010000326.1:0-5081 GCA_035640375.1 Actinomycetota bacterium | reverse complement strand
GAGGTGGATCGGCACGTCGACCTGGATGGCGACATCGCGACGGATCCGCAGGAAGTCCACGTGGAGGAGCGTCCCCCTGACGATGTCCCGCTGGACCTCCCGGGGCATCGTCAGGTACGTGTCACCGTCCACCGCAAGGTTGATCAACACGTTCGTGCCGGCGTCCGTGTGGAGGGCATGCCACAGCTGGAGCGCGTCGACGGCCAACCGCATGGGCTCCACCTCGGGCCCGTAGAGCACCGCGGGCACCTTTCCGGCGGCCCGGATCTTCCGTGCCGCGCCCTTTCCGACGGCGTCGCGAGACTCGGCGATGAGCTTCACCTCAGCCATACCGGGCCAATCGTAGCAGGGCGGTCGGCGGCCCGGCCGCCGCTATCCTGGGCCGATGCGCCCGCCCGAGGACCTCTCGCCCGATCCCGAGGCGAGCCGGCGGGGCCGGGCCGCCCGGATGGTCCGCCGTACGGTGCTCGACCTCACCCCGCTTCGGATCTCCAGGGACTTCCGGCTGCTGTGGTTCGGCGAGCTCGTGTCGCACACCGGGCGGCACATCGCCATGGTCGCCCTGCCCTTCCAGGTGTACGACCTCACGGAGTCGCCCCTGGCCGTGGGGGTCATCGGGCTCGTTCAGTTCGTTCCCCTAGTGCTGTTCTCGCTGGTCGGGGGGGCCGTGGCCGACGCCGTCGATCGCCGCCGGCTCCTCCTGGTGTCCCAGGCCGGGTCCATGGCAGCATCGCTGCTCCTGGTCGGGGGAGCGCTGGTCGAACGGCCGCCGCTGTGGTTCCTGTACCTGGCTGCCGCGCTGAGCTCCGCCTTCGCGGCCTTCGACGCGCCGGCCCGATCCGCGGCGATCCCGAACCTCGTGCCCAGGGACCGGCTCGCATCGGCCATCGCGCTCAACCAGGTCCTGTTCCAGGTGAACGACGTGGCCGGGCCGGCCATCGGCGGGCTGATCATCGCCAGGTTCGGGCTGACGTGGGCCTACGCGATCGACGCGGTGACGTTCCTGGCCGCCGTCGCCGCGCTGCTGGCGATGCGTCCGATGCCGCCGAGCCACGAGGGCATGCGACCGCCGGTGCTCACCGCGGTGCGCCAGGGGTTCGCCTACCTCAAGGGGCGACGGGTGCTCGTCTCGACGTTCCTGGTCGACCTCGACGCGATGATCTTCGGCATGCCCCGGGCGCTGTTCCCGGTCCTGGCCCGGGAGGCGTTCGGCGTCGGCCCGGCCGGTCTGGGGCTGCTGTACGCGGCGCCGGGGGCCGGGGCGCTCGTGGGGGCGCTGTTCACCGGCTGGGTTCGGCACGTCCGGCACCAGGGGCGGGCGGTGCTGTGGGCCGTGACCGTGTGGGGGGTGGCCATCATCGGGTTCGGCCTCTCGACCGACGCGTTCTGGGTGGCGCTCGGATTCCTCGCGGTGGCGGGGGCGGCCGACGTGATCAGCGCGATCTTCCGCTCCACGATCCTGCAGGCCAGCGTGCCGGATGCCCTCCGCGGACGGCTCTCCTCGATCCACATCATGGTCGTCGTGGGTGGTCCCCGGCTCGGCGACCTCGAGGCCGGGCTGGTGGCGCAACTGACCTCGCCGGTGTTCTCGGTGATCTCCGGAGGCGTTGCGTGCGTGGTCGGCGTGGGGATCCTGGCGCTGGGAGTGCCGGCGTTCCGCCGGTACCACGCCGGCGAGCCGGCCTGAACCCTACGGCTGGTTCTCGCCGTGGAAGATCTCGGAGACCGACTCGTCCTCGAACACGGCCTGCAGCGCGGAGGCCACGATCGGGGCGATCGACAGCACGGTGAGCTTCCCGATGCGCTTCTCGTCGGGGATCGGCAGCGTGTTGGTGACCACCACTTCGGTGATGGCGGCCTCCTCAAGCTTCTGCACGGCCTTTCCCGAGAGCACCGCGTGCGTGGCGGCCACGTAGATGTCCGAGGCGCCCTCGGCCTGGAGCGCCCGGGCCCCCTCGACCATGGTTCCGGCGGTGTCGATCATGTCGTCAATCAGGATGCACGGGCGGCCCTTGACGTCGCCCTCGACGATCATCTCCTCGATCTTGTGCGCCTCCCGTCGGGAGCGCCGCTTGTAGATGAAGGCCAGGTCGGCGTCCATCTGCTCGCCGAGCCGCTCCGCCACCTTGACCCGACCGGCGTCCGGTGACACCACCACGAGATCCTTGTCCCGAAGCCGCTCCGACTCCTGGAGGTATCCCGACAGGAGCGGCAGGGCGGTCAGGTGGTCGAACGGGACGTCGAAGAAGCCCTGGATCTGCCCACTGTGGAGGTCCACCGAGACCACGCGGTCCGAGCCGGCCGCCGAGAGGCAGTCGGCCACGAGCTTGGCCGAGATCGGCTCCCGGGCCAGGGCCTTCTTGTCCTGCCGCGAGTAGCCGTAGTAGGGGACGACCGCGGTGATCCGCTTGGCCGAGGCCCGCTTCAGGGCATCGATCATGACCAGCTGCTCCATGATCGATTCGTTGACGGGGTCGGCGTGGGTCTGGATGACGAAGACGTCCGACCCGCGGACGCTCTCCTCGGAGCGGACGTAGATCTCCCCGCTGGCGAAGCGGAAGATCTTGGAGTCGCACAGCTGCACGCCGATGTGCGAGCCGATCTCCTCGGCCAGCGACGGATGCGCCGTTCCCGAGAACAGCATCATGCGCTTCTTGGTGACGATCTCCCGGATGCTGGTCACGCCCTCCCCCTCTTCGCCCGACGCCGCATCTCCCGATCCTTCCGTTCTCGATATCCGGGGACCACCCGCTGTTCGCCCCGCTCCACGGCCAGGGCCCCCGCCGGGACGTCCTTGGTGATCACCGAGCCCGCTCCGGTCACGGCGCCCCGGCCGATGCGGACCGGAGCGATCAACATCGTATCGCTCCCGATCCGGACGTCGTCGCCGATTGCCGTCCGGTATTTCGCGTAGCCGTCGTAGTTCACGGTGATCGTGCCCGCGCCGATGTTGACGTTCCGCCCGATCGTGGCGTCGCCGACGTACGCGAGGTGCGGAACCTTGCTCCCCTCGCCGATCCGGGAGTTCTTGATCTCCACGAAGGAACCGGCCTTGGTGTCGGCGGCCAAAACAGTGCCGGGCCGCAGGTGCGTGTACGGCCCCACCACCGCCCGGGGCCCGATCCGGGCCTCCCGGACCACGGAGCGCTCCACGACGGCCTCGGGCCCAACGGTCGAGTCGGCGATGTCGGCGTCCGGGCCGATCGTGCAGCCCTCACCGATCCGGGTGGTCCCCCGGAGGTGGGAGCCGGGGAGGATCGTGGTGTCCCGCCCCACGCTGACCTCGACGTCGATATACGTGCGTTCGGGATCCTCGATGCTGACGCCACGCTCCATCAGCCCCTCGGCGATCCGGGCCCGGAGCACCGACGCCGCCTCGGCGATGTCGGCCCGGGAGTTCGCCCCGACCGAACCGCCGTTGTCGGCCGGCTCCACCGCCACCCGCTCACCCTTCTCCCGCAGGATCTCCAGGACATCGGGGAGGTAGTACTCCCGCTGCCGGTTTTCCCTCGTGACCAGGGGCAGGGCGCCGAACAGGTCCTCCCTGCGGAACACGTACGTCCCGGTGATCACCTCGGTGATGTCCAGCTCCACGTCGGAGGCGTCGGAGCTCTCGGCGATGCGGACGAAGTCGTGACCCTCCCGCACCACGCGCCCGAAGCCGGTCGGATCGCGTGGGACCGTGGTCTGGACGGTGGCCGCCCCGCCGCGACGTCGGTGGAGGCGCAGGAGGTCCCGAAGCTGCGGCCCGGTGAGGAGCGGCTCGTCGCCGCTCACGACCAGGACCTCCTCGGCCCGGCCCACCGCCTGCTCGGCGACCATGACGGCGTGCCCAGTCCCCAGCGGCTCGCCCTGGTCGACGAAGCGCACGGGCAGGCCGAGGTCCCAGGAGCGCACGGCTCGCTCGACCTCGTCACCGCCGTGCCCGACCACGACGACCACGGGATCGGGTCGCACGGCTCGGAGCGACCGGAGGGCGTGCCACAGGATCGGGCGCCCGACCACCGGGTGGAGCACCTTCGGCGTACGTGACTTGAGCCGCTTGCCCTTTCCGGCGGCCATGACGACGGCGGCGAGACGGGGAGGTTTCCTGGCCAAGCGCGCTCCTGTGCGGCGGGCGCCCCCTTTGTACCCGGGGTGCCCGGATCACGCAAGGCCGAGCGAACCGAACCGGGCCGCCGGTCGTCTCATGAGGCGGAACGGGAGGTGGATCATGTGGACGCTCGCGGGAGGCCGACCGCCCGGAGGGGAGGGCGAGGCCTGGTTCGTGGCCCTGATCGCGATCGTGGTCGGAGTCTCGGTCCTCGGCGCGCTGGCGGCCCGATACGTCGACGGCCGACGGCGGCGGCGGACGCGCACGGACTACAGTTGAGGCGGCGCGATCGCCGGGTCGCGGGAGGAGGCGAGGCTGCTCCGGGAGCCGGAGCCGGACACCGTCCGGAGGGCTCGGGCGGGGGACCTCGGGGCGTTCGAGGAGCTGGTCCGCGACCACCAGGCAGATGTCTATCGCCTGGCGCTCCGCCTCGTCCGAGACCGACCGACCGCCGAGGACGTCACCCAGGAGGCCTTCATCCACGCCTACCGATCCCTGGGTCGGTTCCGAGGGCGGTCGAAGTTCTCCACGTGGCTCTTCCGGATCACCCGCAACTGCGCCGTCGACGCCATCCGGCGCCGGGAACGGCAGCGCCGGCGGGACCAGGCGGCCGCTCCAGAGCCGGAGCCGGAGGCCGACCCGACGCTCAGGGCGTCGATCGACCAGGCCATCGACCGACTTCCCTCGGAGCTCCGAGAGGCCTTCGTCCTGATCGAGGTGATCGGCCTGTCCTACCGCGAGGCCGGCGTGGTGCTCGGCGTGCTGGCCGGGACGCTGAAGAGCCGCATGCACCGGGCCCGGCGGCTGCTGGTGGCCGCGCTGGAGGAGGCGGATGCCGGTGAGATGTGAGCTCGTCGAGCGAGAGCTCTCGGCCAGGATGGACGGCGCCGACGACGAGGCGCTCGGGGAGGACCTGGCCGCGCACGTCGCCACGTGCGCCAGGTGCCGCTCGTTCAGGGACGTCTCGGCGCGGATCCGAGAGGTGACC
>DASQWG010000325.1:0-3177 GCA_035640375.1 Actinomycetota bacterium | reverse complement strand
GGTCCCGAGCACACCACGGTGCCGGCAGTCCGGGCCAGCTCGAGAAGATCCGCGGACACGTCGCCGGAGCCGGGGTGGACCCCACCGATCCCGCCGGTTGCAGTGACCTCGATCCCGGTCCGGTTCGCCGCCCACAGGGTGGCCGACACCGTGGTCCCCCCGAGGCGTCCGGCCGCGAGGGCCATGGGGAGGTCCCGCCGGGCCACCTTGTCGGGATCGCCGTTCAGGATCCGGTCGAGGTCGGTGTCGGAGGCGCCCACACGGAGTCGTCCGCCGTCGGTCCACACCCACGCGGGCACCGCTCCGGCAGACCGGACGGCCCGATCCATGGATTCGGCGGCCCGGCGGTTGGCCGGTTCGGGCAGCCCGTGCGTCAGCACGCTGGTCTCCAGCGCCACCGCGGGCAGGCCGTCGTGGAGCCCGGCCCGGACCTCCGGCGATACGTCCACGCTCACGGCCGGGCGTCCGGCCAGGAGGAGGAGCTCGCGGCGACGGTGGCCCCGGCGGCGCAGCCACGCCGTACCGCCTCGTCGAGCGAGGCGCCCCGAGCCAGGGCGGCCAGAAGGACGCCGTCGAACGCATCCCCCGCGCCGGTAGGGTCGGCCTCCGCAACGGGTTCGACCGGGAACCGCTGCACCCTGTCGGGGGTGCCGACCACCACCCCCTCGGGCCCGAGCTTCACCGCCACCACGGCGAAGCGCTCGACGAGGCGTGCCGCGGCGGCCTCCGGATCGGGCCCGGCCAGCGTGTCGGCCTCCTTCCCGTTGAGCAGCAGCATCGTGGCCGGACGGACGGCCTCCAGGAAGCGGCCCGGCCCGAGGTCGCGGAGGAGCGGCCAGGACGCCGCGTCCACCGCCACGTGCTCGGCCCGGGCACGCTCGAGGGCCGCCCTTCCGCCTGCCTCCGACCCGGGGTGGAACAGGAGATAGCCGGAGACCAGCACCGCCCCGGCCTCGAGCACCTCTGGAAGGTCGTTCGGGGAGAACCGCGCGTTCGCCCCCCGGTCGGCCACCATCGAGCGCTCCCAGGACTCGAGGGCCACCATCACCGCGCCGGTCCGAACCTCGGGGTCGACGACCAGCGCGGGCTCCACCCCCCGCTCCGTGACGGCTTCCCGCACCAGGCGACCGGCCAGGTCGGCGCCGACGCGGCCGTGGAGGCGAACCCGGGCTCCTTCGGCGGCCGCCCACACCGCGGCGTTGGCGGCCGACCCGCCCGGGCGGACCACCACCTCGCCGTGGACGTCCCCGCCTCGGGCCAACTCCTCGGCGTCGACGGCAACATCGAGCATGACGTCGCCGACGGCGATCACGTCTGGTCGCATGGCTGACACGTCCGGGAGTGTGCCACGGGTTCGGTTGCCCCGCTCGGCTCGGATGGGCAGGATGGAGCGGCCATGTCGACTTCCCCGATCCCCGAACGGCTGGCGGGCTCGCGGATCCTGGTGACGGGCGTGACCGGGTTCCTGGGCCAGGCCGTGCTCGAGCGGCTCCTGGCCCACGTCACCGAGGCGCGGCCGACGCTGCTTGTCCGGGGCCAGGGCGGACTGTCCGGCCGGGACCGGGTCGAATCGCTGCTTGCGGGTCCGGCCTTCAACATGCTGCGCGACCGGGTGGGGGCACCGGCGCTTCGGACGATGCTGGATGAGCGCGTCGAGGTGATCGAGGCCGACGTCGCCGAGGGACCGCCGGCGCTGCCCTCGGACCTCGACGTGGTCTTCCACTGCGCCGCCTCTGTTTCGTTCGATCCGCCGATCGACCAGGGGTTCCGGACGAACGTGGTCGGCGCGGCGAACCTGTACGAGGCGATCCGGGGGTCCTCGCCGCACGTCGTGCACGTTTCGACGGCATACGTGGCCGGGGTGGCCAGAGGGATCGTGGCCGAGGAACCACTTGGGCACGAGGTCGACTGGCGGGTGGAACGGGACGCGGCGGTGGACGCTCGGCGCATGGTCGAGGCCGCCTCCCGCAGGCCGGAGATGCTCGACGCGTTCCTGCGGCGGGCCCGGCGAGAGCACAGCCGGGCCGGTCCCCAGACGGTGGCCGACGACGCCGAGCGCCGTCGCCGGACGTGGGTCGACCGGCGGCTCGTCGAGTACGGGCGGGCCCGGGCCCAGACCCTCGGCTGGCCGGACGTGTACACGCTGACCAAGGCGCTCGGCGAGCGGGTGGCGGAGGAAGCCGCCCGCGACGGGATCCCCGTGTCGATCGTCCGCCCCTCGATCGTCGAGAGCGCGCTCGGCCATCCATACCCGGGGTGGATCGAGGGCTTCAAGATGGCCGAGCCGATCATCCTGGCGTACGGCCGAGGAAACATCCCGGAGTTCCCCGGCATCCCCGAGGGCATCGTCGACCTGATCCCGGTCGATCTGGTGGTGAACGCGATGCTGGCGATCGCCGCGACTCGGCCCGAACCCGAGCCCCGCTACTACCACGTGTGTTCCGGCTCGCGGAACCCGCTCCGGTACCGCGAGCTGTTCGAGCACGTCCGGTCCTACTTCCGGGCCCACCCGCTGGCCCAGCGGGCCCGCGGGGAGATCCGGGTGCCGGACTGGCGGTTCCCCGGTCGAACCCATGTCGAGCGGATGATGCGGGCCGGAGAGCGCGCCCTCGACGCCGCCGACAGAGTGGTGGGGCGGCTGCCCAGATCGAGCAGGGTCCGGGGTTGGGTCCGTCGGCTGGACCGCGAGCGCGGGCGCCTCGACTTCGTTCGGAAGTACGCGGACCTCTACGGCGCCTACACCGAGGCCGAGGTGATCTACACGGACGAGCGGACCGTCGACCTGTGGGAGTCGCTGTTGCCCCAGGATCAAGAGCGATTTCCGTTCGACGCCGCCGCGATCGAATGGCGGCATTACATCGAGGAGGTCCACTGCCCGGCGGTGACCCGCACCCTTCGGTTCGAGCGCCCGGCCCGGTCGGAGCCGAAGGTTCAGGTGCGGCCCCGGCAGAACGGCGTGCTGGCGGTGTTCGACCTCGAGGGGACCGTGGTGGCCTCGAACGTGGTGGAGTCGTTCCTGTGGGTCCGGCTGGCCGACCTCGAGCCGGATCGCTGGCCGGCTGCGATCGCCTCGTTGGCTCGGTCGATGCCCCGCTACCTCGCGGCGGAGCGCCGCGACCGGGGCGCGTTCCTCCGGGCCTTCTACCGCCGGTACGAGGGGGCCTCGTTCGACTCGCT
>DASQWG010000324.1:0-2319 GCA_035640375.1 Actinomycetota bacterium | reverse complement strand
GCGCCGATCCGTGACCCCAGCGCCCGCCCGACCCCGCCGAAGGCGATCCGGCCGTCCCGTGTGGTCCGGAAGTAGTGGAGCGAGGTGCGCACGTCGCAGATGGGCTCGCCGCCGGTCCAGCCGAGCTCCTCGAGCCGCTCTGGCGCCGGGGCCGTGAGGACGATGTAGCTGCCTCGAACCAGCACCGAGCGGTGGAGGCCGGGCCACCGGGCCGCCCACGCGTTCGTGGCGACCACGGCGCGGCCGGCTCGGACCACGCCTTCCGGCGTCGACACATCAATGCCACTCCTCCGACGCATCCGCACGGCCGGCGTCCCCTCGTGGATCCGCACACCGCGCTCGAGAAGGACCCGGCGGAGCCCTCGGGCCAGTCGGCCCGGCTGCACCGTCGCGCCGCGCATCACCGCGCCGGCTCGAAACACCGGGCTCCGACACACCCGCTGCACCTCCTCGGCCGAGAGCTCCCGGTACCGTTCGGGCTCACCCAGCCGCCGGCACGCCCGGACCGCCCCGAGCCACGCGCCGTCCTGGGCCTCGGACGCGGCCACCTCGAGATAGTTCGCGGTCCGGTACCACGCATCGATGCCGTGCTGCTCGCACCACTCCCCGATCGACCAGATGCTTTCGTCGCCGGCCCGACATGCGGCCAGCGCAGCGTGGTCGCCGTACCGAGCGGCCAGCTCATCGATCTCGTCCCACCACGCCCCCAGGAACCCACCGTTCCGTCCGCTGGCTCCGGACCCGCACACGTCGAGCTCCAGCACGACGACGTCGATCCCCGGCGCCCGCTCGGTCAGGAACCATGCCGTCCACAGGCCGGTGTAGCCGCCCCCGAGGATGACCACGTCGGCCGTAACTTCACCCCGGAGGGGCGGGCAGGGCCGGCCCGGATCGGCCTCGAGGGCTTCGCGCAGCCAGTAGGAGATCCCCGCGCTCGGGCGAACGGCCACGCTCACGCGGCCGGGATCCGCTTCGAGGGATCGACGAACGGGATCGAGGCCGTGCGAGCCTCGCGGCGAACGCCCGGCTCGGGCTCCACCTCCAGCTCCGTGCCGGCCGAGGCCAGGTCGATCGGCACCCACACGTACCCGATGTTCCGCTCCAGCCGCGGCGACCAGATCATGTCGGTGACGTGCCCGACCCGCTGGCCGTCGGCGAACACCGGCCACACCTGGGTGAGCTCCCACTCCAGGGCCTCACCGGCCATCTCCACGCCCGCGAGCTTCCGCGACACCCCCTCGGCCCGGATCCGTTCGAGCGCGGCCTTCCCGACGTAGTCGGCCTCCTGCTCCTCGACCAGGCGCTCCAGGCCGGTGACCTCGAACGGGTTGTTGTCCAGCGTCATGTCCGAGCGGTAGTTGAAGATGCCGGCCTCGATCCGCCGGGCCTCGCACGGCGCGATCGGGCGGATCTGATAGGGACGGCCGGCGTCCATGATCCGCTCCCATAGCTCGTCGCCGCGGGCCGGATCGCGCAGGTAGACCTCGTACCCGATCTCGCCGGTCCACCCGGTCCGGCTGATCACCACCGGGATGCCGTCGAGATCGTCCTCGGTGCACCAGTAGTACCGGAGATCGAGCACGCCCTCCCCGAACAGGTCGCGCATCAGGTACCTGGCCTTGGGTCCCTGGACCTGGACGGGGTACACCTCGGGCTCGGTGATGTCGACGTCCATCCCGCTCCGCCAGCCGATGCCCCGGGCCCACAACCCGGCGTCGCTATCGGCCAGGGCGAGCCAGATCCGGTCCTCGCCGATCCGAAGCAGCACCGGGTCGTTCACGATGCCCCCGTCCTCGGCGATCAGCGGAGCGTACTTGCACTGCCACGCCGCGCACCTCGTCAGGTCGCGGCAGGTGAGGAGGTTCGCGAACGCCAGCGCGTCGGGGCCGGAGAGCTCCACGATGTGCTCGGCCCCCACATCCCACAGCGTGACGTGCTCGAGGAGGTGCCAGTACTCCTTGACCGGGTCGTCGTAGTAGGCCGGGAGGTAGGTGTGGTTGTAAATGTCGAAGGCTCGGCACCCGTGGCGGAGGGTGGCCTCGAAGAAGGGCGTCCGCCGGTACCACGGCCCGAAGTAGAGGGTGGTCTCGGTCGGCCCGGCCACGATTCCTGAATCATCGTTCAAAGTTCCCTGAGGGGCAACGAGAGTGGAGTCCTACGCGCCGGGCTTGAACACCATCAGGCCCAGGATCACCAGCAGCACGAGGGTGTCCAGCCGGGACACCAGGTTGAGACCGCGGCCCCCCGATCGGCCTCCTCAACCCGGCCTGCCTCGAGCGCCTTGACGATGCGCTCGCTGGCGGGACCGAAGTAGAGGGC
>DASQWG010000323.1:0-3604 GCA_035640375.1 Actinomycetota bacterium | reverse complement strand
CGCCGGGCGATCCGCCGGAAGGATGCCCTCGAGGAGGTGGGCATAGGCATCGCCCGGGCTCGTCTGGCGTTCCTCGGTGTGACCGCCGATGTGGCCGATGCAACCTCGTCAGAAGGCCACGGGAGCTCCAGAGGCGTGCCGATCGCGGCGGGGCGGTCCACCGCCGAGCGCCGGAGGGTCCATCGCTGGGCCGATTCGAAGCGGTGCGCCGAGGTCTTCCACGACATCATCGACGCCGGGTGGGACCAGGCCGGGGAAACCGGGATCGATGCCGCGGTGTTCGTGGCTCAGGCCGCCAAGGAGACGGGATTCGGGAAGTTCGGTGGTGTGATCGATGCCTCGTTCCACAACTCGTGTGGGCTGAAGACCGCCGCGGGGGGCGACAACGACGACCCGGATGCCCACATGCGATTCCCCGACTGGGAGCGAGGGACCCGGGCCCACTGCGCCCACCTCGCGTTGTACGCCGGAGCGATCTCGACGGCGCGGGCCAGGCAGCTCGGCGACCCCCGTGCGGTCGACTCGATCCACGGCGTCGCCCCAACCGTGCAGGAGCTCGGCGCGAAGTGGGCCCCGGATCCGGCGTACGGCCGAAGCATCGTCCGAGACCTCCTGCGTCCGCTGCGGCGATTCTGACCGCCGTGCCTATCGACGGTCCGGCGGTGTGAGGGCCGGGATCCGCCGACCGCGAGCCGTGGTCTCGATCAGCGTGGCCAGCCGGCGCTGCCGGGTCTCCTCCCGCTTCCCACTGATCACCCACCACGTCGCGGCCTTCCGGTAGCTCGGCGGCATGGCGCGCCAGGCCGTCCACGCGGCCGCGTCGGCCCGGAACGGCCGGGCGTACTTCGCCGGCAGGTCGTGGGGGCGTTGCTCGTAGGAATACACCCCGGTCCGGTTCTCCCGCCGGGCCTCGAAGGCCCGGAGCCCAGCCGGCGTCATCAGGCCTTGGTCGATCAGCTCCCTGACCCGGCGCACGTTCACCTCGCTCCAGTTGCTGGTCGGCCGGCGAGGCGTGAACCGGTTCATGTAGCTGCCGTCGTCGATCCGCTTGCGGATGCCATCGATCCATCCGAAGCACAGGGCCTGGTCCACCGCCTCCGGCCAGGTGATGCTCGGCCTCCCGGTGCTCTTGCGGTGGAACCCCACCCAGATCTCGGTGGCCCGGTCGTGGTTCCGTTCCAGCCAGGCCCGGAACCGCTCGGGCGTAGCGAAGAACCTGGGCTTGGCGGGGGTCGGGCCGGAAGCGCCCACGGCCCGGATGGTAACAAGCCTGCGCCGATCGGAGGCCGGGCCATCGGCCAAATGACCTCTTGTCCGATGGGCGGGCGGCCCTCTAGCGTGACGCCGAACCGCAGGCTGCCCGCTCGAGGAAGGGAGGCGTCATGACCGTCCACCGTCATCCGCTGCGCTGCATCGTCCCGCCGATCCTGCTGGAGCGGATCGCTCGGAACGGCACGGAGCCACAGCGCCGGTGGGCGCTGGACACCATGTCCCGGGATCAATCCTTCCGGGCCGCCAGGGCCCAGAACGTGACGATGCGTCGTGCCATGGGGCTCGACGCCCTGGGGGCTGGCCGGGGCGGCGCCCCCACCCGCACCATCTACGACGCCAAGAACACCGAGGACCTCCGGGGTGCGGTGGTTGCCCGTGACGAGGGCGGGCCCGCCGTCGGTGACGCCGCCTCAGATGAAGCCTACGACGGCCTCGGGGACACGTACCGGTTCCTGTGGGAGGCCTTCGACCGAAACTCCATCGACGATCAGGGGTTCCGGCTCGACGGCGTGGTCCATTTCGGCGACCGGTACGACAACGCCTTCTGGGATGGACGCCGGATGGTCTTCGGCGACGGAGACGGAGACCTGTTCAACCGGTTCACCGCCTCGCTCGACGTGATCGGTCACGAGCTCGGGCACGGGGTCACGGAGGACGAAGCGGGGCTGATCTACTGGCAGCAGCCAGGGGCCCTCAACGAGTCGATGTCCGATGTGATCGGGTCGATGGTGAAGCAGTTCAAGCGCGACGAGACCGCCGAGCAGGCCGACTGGCTGATCGGCGCCGAGCTCCTCGGGCCGGGAGTCAGCGGCGTGGCCCTCCGTTCGATGAAGGCTCCCGGGACCGCCTACGATGACGACGTGCTGGGACAGGATCCCCAGCCGGCGCACATGCGCGACTACGTCGACACGCTGTCGGACAACGGGGGTGTCCACATCAACTCGGGGATCCCCAACCATGCCTTCTACCTGGCAGCCACGAGCCTCGGTGGCCGCTCGTGGGAGCGGGCCGGACGGATCTGGTACGAGACCCTTCGGGATCCAAGAGTGAAGCCGACGGTGTCGTTCCGGGGGTTCGCCCGGGCCACCGGCCGAACGGCGGAGCGGCTGTTCGGGGCCGGCAGCGACGAGGCCGTGGCGGTGTGGGAAGCATGGGACGAGGTCGGGATCCGGCTGCGCTGGCGGGCGAGGGACTGACCGGTGCTGGTCGAGTTCCAGCGGAGCGGGGGATTCGCCGGAACGTCGCTGACGACCAGGGTCGACACGGAGGAGCTGCCGCCGCCCGAGGCCGAGGAGCTGGCTCGTCTGGTGGAGCGTGCCGATCTGCAGACGCTCGCGAACCGTCCCCCCGGACCGGGGACGCCGGACCGGTTCCAGTATGACTTGGCGGTCACCTTCGAAGATCGCCGGTACGAGGTGAACCTTGGGGAGACGGAGGTCCCCGAGACGGCCCGGCCCCTCCTCGACCGGCTGACGGAGCTGGCCCGGCAGCGATAGGGGGAGGAGCAGACATGGAACGGCACGGGTCCGAGAGCTACTTCATCCTCGGCGAGGGGCTGGTCGGCGAAAGCGTCGGGGGGCGCACCACCAGGGCCACGGCCGCCGCGGATGGAGCCCCGCCGTTCCGATTCTCCCGGCTGGGTCCCAGAGGCACGGGACGGCAGCCCAGTGACTCGATCATCGACAAGCTGGGAGCGGCCATGGTCGCGGGGGGCGGAGGCGACTCGCAGATCCCGGCCGGCTTCACCTATCTCGGCCAGTTCGTCGACCACGATCTCACCTTCGACAAGACCAGCGTGATGCTCGGGGAGAACGTCTCCCCGGCGGACCTGCTGCAGGGCCGTTCGCCGAGCCTCGACCTCGATTCGCTCTACGGGGCGGGGCCGACCGAACCGGGGTCCGCGAAGTTCTACGAGCCGGACGGCGTCCACCTGAAGATGGGGAGAACGGTGGCGATCGAGGGGATCGCGGCCATGGACGGGTTCGACCTGCCACGTGGCGCCGGCTCGACCGCCGCCGCCAAGCGGAGGGCCGTGATCCCGGATGCGAGGAACGACGAAAACCTGGCGGTTGCCCAGACCCACCTCGCCTTCATCCGCTTCCATAACCGCGTGGTCGACACGCTCCCGGGCTCCGTGCCGGCGGCCCAGCGCTTCGCCACGGCCAGAGAGAAAGTTATCAAGCACTACCAGTGGATGCTCCGCACGGATTACCTCCCCAGGATCTGCGCGGCGGGGGTGGTCGACAGCGTGTTCACATCGGGTCGCAAGGCCTTCGAGGTGGGAGCCACTCCGACCGACGTCCCCACGATGCCGATCGAGTTCTCGGTCGCC
>DASQWG010000322.1:0-2947 GCA_035640375.1 Actinomycetota bacterium | reverse complement strand
ATGCCCTTCGGGATGAGGAAGTTGCGGGCGTACCCATCGGCGACCTCGACGACATCTCCCGGAACGCCAAGCTTCTACACCTGGCGCTGAAGAATGATCTTCATCGCGAGGTATACGGCAGGAGCGCCATCTCCCGGGCGTTCTTCACCGCCGCGGCGACGTCCCGCTGGTGCTGGGAGCAGGTCCCGGTCACTCGGCGGGCCCGGATCTTCCCCCGGTCCGAGATGAACCGGCGCAGGGTCGACGTGTCCTTGTAGTCCACGTACTGCACCCGGTCGCGGCAGAACACGCAGACCTTCTTGCGCTGCTTCTTTTGCCAGCCCTCGTCCTTCTTCTCTCGCTCTCGCTTTCGCTTCCGCGCCAAGCGCAGATCCCTCCTCCTAGCCGGCCTCCACCGGCGCTTCCTCGGTGCCGCCGGCGCCGACGCTCACGTTCTCGCTCCAGTCCCCCCCGCCGCCGGACCGGGACTGCTTCTCCACCTTCGCTGTGGCCCACCGGAGGCTCGGGCCGATCTCGTCGGCCTCGATCTCCACCGCGGACCGCGTCTCGCCTTCCTGGTTCTCCCACGACCGCGACCGCAGCCGCCCGGTGACCACCACGCGGGTCCCGCGGGTCAGTGACTCGGCCGCGTTCTCCGCGAGGGTCCGCCACGCGTTCACCCGGAAGAATGAGGTCTCTGCGTCCTTCCACCCGCCGGCCCCGTCGGGGATCCGGCGGTTCACCGCGACCCGGACCGTGGCCACGGCGGCGCCGTTCGGCGTGTACCGCAGCTCGGGGTCGTCCGTGAGGTTCCCCACGATCGTGACCTGGTTGTCACTCGCCATGATCGATCACCACCTTGCCTCGCTCGTCCCCGGGCCGGAGGCGAGCCGGCCTCGGGGAGGGGAAGTTCCGCCTCACGCCGCTTCCATGCGGACGATCTTGAACCGGACCACCTCGTCGGCGAAGGAGAGGACCCGGTCGAGCTCGGCCAGCGCCGAAGGCTCGGACCGGAACGGCACCACCAGGTACTGGCCTTCGGACTTCCGGTCGATCTCGAAGGCCAGTTTCCGCTTGCCCCACTGGTCGACCGAGCCGACCTCGCCCTGGTGCTCGGACAGGATGCCCTTGATGCGCTCGACCACCCGGCCGATCGTTTCCTCATCGGCCTCGGGGTCGACGATGACCATGACCTCGTACTTCCTCAAGCCACCTCCTCCGGTCTCACGGCCCCCTGGGGGAGCAGGGGTGGACACCTCATCCTAGCACCGCCGGCCCCGGGCTCTACGACGCATCGAACCTAGCACCGGGGGGTGACACGATCCCCCCGTCACTCCCCCGGATCCAGGACCAGCGACGCGAACCGCCAGGCATCCCACAGGTCGGCCAGGGCGGAGCCCCAGCCGCCTGGCGCATCTGCCCGGAAGTCCACGTGGCGGAACGAGCGGACCGTGATCAGCTGGGTGCCGGCAAGCCCCGCCCTCAGCCGGAGGGCCTCCCCGTAGGGGACGGCCGGGTCATCGGTCGAATGCATGGCCACTACCGGGGTCTCGATCGCCCCAGCGACCGAGGAGGGCGAGAACCGCTCCAGCACCGACCGCGCCTCCGGGGCCAGCCGAGCCGCCAGCTCCTCGACGCGGGCCGGGTCGCGGTTCGTCAGCAGGTCGAAGATGGCCCGAGCCTCGGGAGAGAGCTGCGAGGGGTCTCCACCTCCAAGGGCCGCCCGGAGCGACACCCGGTCCGGCGGCGGAGCCAGCTCGGCCGCGTGGTGGACCAGGATGTCCCTGGCCATCGGATGACTCTCCCATGGCAGGGATCCGCCCCCGGCGATCGACACGCCGGTGGTCACGGCCTGGATCACCCCGATCAGGTCCCAGTACGCGCCGAACACCGCCACCCGGTCGACGCGGTCACGCACCCGCGGATCCGCCGAGGCCACCAGGGCGAACGACCCGCCGTACGAGATCCCCAGCACCACCACGCGCCCGCTCGTGCCCGGGTGCTCATCGAGTGCCACCACCGATCTGGCGATCCGGTCGAGGTCGGCCGGATCGAACCGGCGCTGCGCCAGCGTCAGATCAGGGACGAACACCACCCGACCCGCGCGAGCCAGCGACCGGGCCAGGCGGACCGCTCGGGGGTCGTCGGTCCCCTGCTGCGCCGCGCCGAGCACCAGCAGGATCGGCGGCGATCGGCGGGCGGGCACATAGAGGTCTCCGGTCACCCCGTCGAGCGTCGCTTCCCGACGGTCGACCGTCGGGGCGAACGGCCGGGGGAAGTTCAGGCCGACGGCCTCGGCCAGCACGGCCATCGCCTTGCCTCGAGCCTGGACCGGCGGGAGGAGCCCCAGCGCGGTCACCGCGGCGAGGGCTGCGACCGGCCACATCCACCGGCGGCGGCGCCGTCCTCCGGCCACATCGGCCGAAGGCTACCCCGCCTCAGGAGTACGAATGGGCTTCGTCGGGGAACGTCCCGGCCTCGACCTCGTGGGCGAAGGCCCGCACCGCTCGGGTGATCTCTCCCCGGAGGTCCGCGTAGGTCTTGACGAACTTGGGGTACCGGCCGTCCCCGAGGCCGAGCAGGTCGTTGATCACCAGGACCTGTCCGTCGCAGTGCGGGCCGGCCCCGATCCCGATCGTGGGAACCGTCAGTGCCTCGGTCACCCGTCCGGCCACGTCCGACGGGATCCCCTCGAGCACCAACGAGAAGATCCCAGACTTCTCCAGACCCTGGGCGTCGTGGAAGAGCCGCTCGGCGGCCTCGTCCTCCCTGGCCTGGACCCGGTAGCCGCCCATCGCGTGGACCGACTGCGGGGTCAGCCCAAGGTGCCCCATGACGGGAATGCCCGCGGCCACGAGGGCCTCGGCCAGGTCGAGGTGCGGCCCCTCGAGCTTGACCGCGTGCATCCCGGCTTCCTTGAGGAACCGGCCGGCGTTGCGGATCGCCTCGTCCATGCCGGCCTGATACG
>DASQWG010000321.1:0-2729 GCA_035640375.1 Actinomycetota bacterium | reverse complement strand
ACCGTTCGGAGGGGCGAGGTGGTGGTGATCGTGGGACCGTCCGGCTCGGGGAAGTCAACATTCATCCGGACCATCAACCGCCTGGAGCGCCACGACAAGTGCCGGATCGTGGTCGATGGGATCGAGCTCACCGACGACATCCGCAACATCGAGCGGATCCGGAGCGAGATCGGCATCGTGTTCCAGTCGTTCAACCTGTTCCCCCACCTCAAGGTGATCGACAACATCACGTTGGCCCCTCGGAACGTGCGGCGGTGGCCTCGGGGCAGAGCGGACGAGTCCGCGAAGCGGTTGCTGGAGCGAGTGGGGATTCCGGAGCAGGCAGAGAAGTATCCCGGGCAGCTGTCGGGCGGACAGCAGCAGCGGGTGGCCATCGCCCGGGCCCTGGCCATGGAGCCGAAGATCATGCTGTTCGACGAGCCGACCTCGGCCCTGGACCCGGAGATGATCAAGGAGGTCCTCGACGTGATGAAGGCCCTGGCCACCGAGGTCCGAATGACCATGGTGGTCATCACCCACGAGATCGGCTTCGCCAAGGAGGTGGCCGACCGGGTCCTGTTCTTCGAAGAGGGCCGGATCGTCGAGGAGGGCACGCCCGAGGAATTCTTCTCGAACCCGCGCGAGGAGCGCACCAAGCGGTTCCTCTCACAGATCCTGGTCTGAACCGTAGGATGTGCGCCGTGACGGCCACGGTGATCGACGGGAAGACCATGGCCGCGGAGATCCGGGCCGAGGTGGCCGAGCGCGCCGCGAAGCTCGCTGCTCGAGGGGTGACCCCGGGGCTGGCCGCGGTCCTGGTCGGCGACGACGAGCCGTCCCGGATCTACGTCGGCGCGAAACAGCGGGCCTCGGCCGAGGTAGGCATCCGGTCCGAACGCCACGAGCTCCCTGGCAACGCCACCGAGAACGATTTGCTCGGATTGGTCCGTCGGCTGAACGACGACCCCGCCGTGCACGGGATCCTGGTCCAGCTCCCTCTCCCGGACCACATCTCGGTCTTGGCCGTGCACGAGTCGCTCTCGGTGGGCAAGGACGTTGACGCGCTCACGCCCAACAGCGTGGGCCGGCTGGTCCGAGGGGAGGCGGTGTTCCTCCCGGCGACCCCGTTCGGGATCGTCGAGATGCTCGCTCGCTCGGGCATCGAGACCGCGGGCCGAGACGTGGTCATCGTGGGCCGGGGCCAGCTCGTGGGGATGCCGCTGGCCATCATGCTGGCCCAGAAGACGCCCCGGGGGAACGCCACCGTGACGCTGTGCCACACGGCGACCGCCGACCTCGCCGGGCACACCGGGCGGGCCGACATCCTGGTGGCCGCGGCCGGACGGCCCGGAACGATCACCGCCGACATGGTGAAACCCGGCGCCGTGGTGATCGACGTCGCGGTGAACCGCACGGAGGAAGGGCTCGTCGGCGACGTGGCGTTCGACGAGGTCCGCGAGGTGGCCGGCTGGATCACCCCGGTCCCCGGCGGCGTGGGGCCGCTGACCGTGGCCATGCTGCTCGTCAACACGGTCACCGCGGCCGAACGGGCTGCCTGAGCTGCCGTGGGGATCCGCGCGGGGAGCAACCTCGAGCGGGTCCTGCACGACCGAGGGTTCGCCGTCACGGCCGAGGTCGTGCCGCCCCGGACCGCGGACCCCGGCGCGGTGGCCGCGCAGGCACGAGCCCTCCGTGGGTACGCCGACGCCGCCAACGTGACCGACAGCCCCACCGGGGCCGCCCACATGTCGCCCGTGGCAGGGGCCGCGGTGGTAGCCAGGGAGGGCGTCGAGCCCACGATCCAGCTCACGTGCCGCGACCGGAACCGGCTGGCCATCACGGGAGACCTGCTGGGCGCGTGGGCCCTCGGCGCGCGCAACGTGCTGTGCCTAACGGGGGACCCGGTGCAGGAAGGCGCCAGGCCGGAGATCGCCCAGGTCCACGACTTCACCGTCCTGGACCTGGTCCGGTTCACGGTGCGGCTGCGGGACGAGGGGATCTCCCTCGGCGAGCATCGCATCGACCCGGCCCCACGCTTCTTCGTCGGCGTGGCCGACCTGCCGCTACTCCCTCGCTACGACCCCGCCCGGCTGGAGCGGAAGGCCGAGGCCGGCGCCGACTTCGTGCAGACCCAGATCGCGTACGACGCCGACGCGGTGGGGGAGTGGGCGGAGCGGGTCCGCCCGCTCGGGGTGTTCGAGCGGATGTTCGTGCTCGTCGGGGTGGCCCCGCCCCGCTCGGCCGCCAGCGCCAGGTTCATGCGCGACCATCTGCCCGGCGTGGTGGTGCCGGACGAGGTGGTTCGCCGGCTGGAGGATGCCGAGGATCCCGAGGCCGAAGGCGTCCGGCTGACGGTCGACGTCGTCGAGCGGCTCCGGGCGATCGCCGGGATCGCCGGCGTGCACGTCATGGGTCTGGGCCGAGAGGACCCCGTCCGCCGGGTGATCGAGGACGCCGGACTGCTGCGTCGGGACCCCGGGACGTAGAATCCCGACCCGTGGGCGAAGGCGTCACCGAGGGTCCGCTGACGCTGGAGGAGCTCCAGCTCGCCACCCGCAACCGCGGCATGCCGCTGGAGGGGCTCCGGTACGACATCACCCCCACCGGCATCCACTACCTCCTGGTCCACTTCGACATCCCCGACGTCGATCCGTCGACCTGGCGGCTCGAACTCTCTGGGAACGTGGAGCGGCCGCTGTCGCTCTCGCTGGATGACATCCGGTCGCGTCCGGCCACGACGATCCCGGTGA
>DASQWG010000320.1:0-2009 GCA_035640375.1 Actinomycetota bacterium | reverse complement strand
TGGGTCATGACGTAGTCGGGGTGCAGGCTGATGAGGAGGTTGGGAAAGAGGCCGAAGTAGAGGACCTGCCGCCGCCGCCGGTCGTCCAGGCCGCGGAGGGGGGTGGCCCCGCTCTCTCCGGAGATCGACATGGTCGCCGCGTGGGGCCGGAGGTCCATCGACCCGCCCACCCAGATCCCGGTCGGCACGAAGTCCCGTCCGCTCTCGGGCGGCGTCACGGCGCAGAGCTCCGGATGGATGTTCGAGCAGTGGTAGCACTCGTGGTAGTTCTCGTGGACGAGCTTCCAGTTCGCCCCGACCTCGTAGTCGATGGAGGCGGCGAGCACCAGTCGCTCCGGTTCGTGGTCGCGGACGAGCTCCTCCAGATTTCCGACGTGCTCCCCGAGCGGGGGAGCGTCGCCCGAGACGTTCACGAAGGCCCACCCCCGCCACTCCCCGGTCCGTACGGGGACCAGGCCGAACGCGTCACGATCGAGGTCCGGCATGCTGGGCGCCCCCCGGAGCCGTCCGTCCAGGCCGTACACCCATCCGTGGTACGGGCACTGCACCACCCCGGCCCGGGCCGCTCGTCCCCGTTGCACCAGCTCGTGGCCGCGGTGCCGGCACACGTTGAAGAACCCGTGCAGCGTGCCCCTTCCGTCGCGCGTGAGGAGCACACCCTCCGAGCCCACCCGGGCGGCCGCCCGATCGCCCGGCGCGAGATCGGAGGCGCGGCCGGCACACACCCACGACTGGTCGAAGAAGTGCTCCCGCTCCCAGGCGAACACCTCCGGCGAGGTATAGGCCTCGCCGGGCAGGGTGAGGCTCTGCCCGGCGGGCCCCAGAACCCCGAGCAGCGATTCCCGGTCGAACGCGAGATCAGCGTTCATCGGCCCCCGCCCGGGTCCTCGACCCCGTTGTGGATCGTCGCCGGGACCGCGGCGAGCGCCGGGCCGGCCACGTGAACCCGAGCTCGCGGGAGACCATCTCGGCGCAGATCGCTCCCATCCGCTTCGCGTCGACCTCCGGATCACCAAGTGTCACCTGGATGGCCAGGCCGTCGATGAGCGAGGCCAATCGAAGCGCGAGGTCGTGCGCTTCGACCTTCCGGTCGAACTCCCCGGCGTCCTGACCCTCCCGGATGATCGAGGCGATGGACTCGCGCCATTTCGAATCGAGCAGCTCCCGGCGCGCGGCGACCTCCGAGTCGCGGACGGCCCGGGCCCACAGGTCGAGCCATAGCAGCCAGTCCTGGCCGGCGCTGTCCTCGGAACAGGAGAGCTCGATCAGTCGAACCAGCCGCCCGGTTGCGCTGTCGATAGACTCCAGCTCGAGCGCGGTCTGCCGGTAGAACCGGTCCTCGGCGAACGCGAGCGCGTCGGCGAGGAGCCGTTCCTTGGTGCCGAAGTAGTAGACGACGAGCGCCGGGCTTGCGCCGGCCCGGTCGGCGACGTCGGAGATCCGGATGTCGCAGAGCCCTCGCTCGCCGATCATGGCCACGGCGGCCTCGAGGATCTGGGCGCGCCGGACGTCCGATGACTTCCTTCCCTGCTCCATCCGCACCGCCGATCGGACTTGCGCGGGTTCTTCGGGCCAGAATAGACTGAACGTTCAGTCAAGAACAAGCGGAGTCGAGTCGTCGGGCGCGGGGGTCCGGTGGAGGCCTACAACGCGATCGTGGTCGGCGGCGGCCACAACGGCCTCGTGGCGGGGGCGTACCTGGCCCGGGCGGGCGCCCGAACGATCGTACTGGAGTCCCGTCACAAGACGGGCGGCGCCGCCGCCACCGACGCCCCGTGGCCGGAGTCGCCCGACATCAAGGTCACCACGCTCTCCTACGTGATGAGCCTGATGCCACCCACCATCATCCGAGACCTCGACCTCGCCCGGCACGGCTACAAGGTCTTCCCGATGGGTCCCTACTACCAGGCCTGGCCCGACGGCCGGTCGCTGAAGCTGTTCGCGGACGACGCCGGGCGCAACCACGAGGAGATCGCCAAGTTCTCGAAGAAGGACGCCGACGCGATGCC
>DASQWG010000319.1:0-7289 GCA_035640375.1 Actinomycetota bacterium | reverse complement strand
GGTGATGGCCCTCGACGTACCGGACGGTGCCCGACCGGGCCCGCATCACCATCGACTGGGTGATGACCTGGTCCCGCCGGTAGCCGACGCCGCGTAGCAGCGCGCCGTGGGTGATTCCCGTGGCGGCGAAGAACACGTCCTGGCCGCCGACGAGGTCGTCCGTGGTGAGGACGCGGTCCAGGTCGTAGCCGGTCGCGAGGAGCTTCCCCCGCTCCTCGTCGTTCCGCGGGTACAGCATGCCCTGCATGGCGCCCCCGATGCACTTCAGCGCGGCCGCGGCGACCACGCCCTCGGGTGTACCGCCGATCCCCATCAGCAGGTCGGCGGCCCGGCGCTCCGGCGCCGCGGCGACGATGGCACCGGCCACGTCCCCATCGGTGATGAGCATGACCCTGGCGCCCGCCGATCGGATCCGGGCCACCAGGTCGTCGTGCCGGTCCCGCTCCAGGACCACCACAGAGACCTCCTCGGGGCGCAGGTCCTTGGCTTTCGCCACCCGGCGGATGTTCTCCTCGGGCCCGGCCTGGATATCGATCGCGTCGACCGCCTCAGGCCCCACCGCGATCTTGTCCATGTACACGGCGGCGCCGGGGTCGAACATGGAGCCGCGCTCGGCCACGGCGATGACCGACAGCGCGTTGGCCATGCCCTTCGCGGTCAGGGTGGTCCCGTCGATCGGGTCGACCGCGACGTCGACGGGCGGACCCTCGCCGGTGCCGACCTGCTCGCCGTTGTAAAGCATGGGAGCCTGGTCCTTCTCGCCCTCTCCGATCACCACCACGCCGTCCATGGCCACGGTGTCGATCATCAGGCGCATCGCGTCGACGGCGGCCTGGTCGGCGGCCTCCTTGTCGCCGCGGCCGATCCACCGGCCCGCGGCCATGGCGGCGGCCTCGGTCACCCGCACCATCTCCATGGCCAGGTTGCGGTCGGGACGCTCGGTCATCGGATCGCCTCCAAGACGTGCTCCGGTGGCGCTCCCTCGTGGAGTACCCGCTGGACGGCGCGGTGGAGCGGCAGCTTCAGGCCGAGCTCGTCGGAGAAGTGCTGGACGTCCTCCACCGACTCCGCGCCCTCCACGGTGAGCCCTCGGTTCGTCATGTCCTCCAGGACCCTGACCGGATCGCCGCCGAGCCCCACCGCCTCGCCGTAGATGCGGTTGCGGCCTCCCAGGATCGTCACGTACAGGTCACCCATACCCGCCAGTCCCAAGGCCGTATCCCTCCGCCCACCGGCGACCTCGACGAGCTCGGCGATCTCGTGGACCGCCTGACTGAACAGCGCCGCCCGGGCGTTCTTGAGATCCCGCTGGAGCGTCTCGGCCAACCCCTCCACGATGCCCGCGCCGATCGCCGCCACGTTCTTCGCCGTGCCGCACAGCTCAACCCCGGGCACGTCGTCGGTGATTTCGACCAGATAGCTGTCCGAGTGGAACACCTCGGCCGAGCGGCGGAGCGCCTCCGGATCCTCTGAGGCGAACACGACCGCCGTCAGGAACCCCTCGGCCAGCTCCGGGGCGAGCATCGGCCCACCGATCGAGACCACTGGCCGTGGTCCCAGCTCCTCGCCGTACACCTGCGAGAGCCGCAGGTGCGTGTCGCGCTCCAGCCCCTTCCCCACCGAGAGGAGGATGGCGCCGTCCGGCAGGGCCCCCGCGACGAGCCGGGCCAGGCTTCGGGCGCCTCGGGAGTTCGCGCCGAGGACCGCCAGCTCGCAGCCGTCGACGGCATCGGCGAGCTCCTCGGGCCCGAGGACCCGGACGGCGGCGGGGACGCGCTCGGGGAGCGCCGGGTGCTGTCGGTCCTCGCGGAGCCCGGGAAGGACCCGGGCGTCGAACTTCGACCCCCAGAGCGTGACGTCCTGTCCCCGCCGGGCCAGGTGGATGGCCAGGGCCGTCCCGGCCGCTCCCGCACCGAACACGCCGACGCGAGCCACGCCCGGAGCATAGTGGACGCGGCCGTCGCGCCGGTGTCGGGTACGATCCGGCGATGTCCGTCGCCCCGGCGGAGGCCCGGTGAGGCCGCGGCACGTGGCCCTGCTGGCGCTCGGGGTGATCGCCGTTTCCACCTCGGCACCGTTGATCCGGCTGGCCGACGCCCCACCGCTTGCCGTGGCCTTCTACCGCAATCTGTTCGCCGCGCTGGCGTTGCTTCCCATCGCGCTGCTCCGTCAGCGCCGGGAGCTGGCCGGGCTGGATCGGGGCGGGTGGGGGGCGCTGGTCCTGGCCGGAGCCTTCCTGGCGATCCACTTCGCGGCGTGGATCCCCTCGGTCGGCCTGACCACGGTCGCCGCGAGCACCGTGCTGGTGGACTCCCAGTCGATCTGGGCGGCCGTGGGCGCCCGGGTGATCCTCGGCGAGCGGGTACGCCGGGTGGTGTTCGTGGGGATCGCGGTCGCGCTGGCCGGTGCGGTGATCATCTCGGGAGCGGACTTCGCCCTCTCGACTCGAGCCTTCGCCGGCGACATGCTGGCCCTGGTGGGGGCAGTGACCGCGGCGGGCTACCTGCTGACCGGTCGCCGGCTCCGACAGCGCCTCTCGCTCGTCGCGTACACCGGCGTGGTGTACGCCGTGTGCTCGGTTCTCGTGCTCCTGGCGGCCGTGGTCGCCGGCACGCCCCTCCTCGGCTTCGAGCCGGAGGTGTGGCTCCTGTTCGCGCTGATGGCTGCGGGCCCCCAGATCCTGGGACACACGGTGTTCAACTACCTGCTCCGCGACCTGGACGCCACGGTGGTGGCCGTGGCGGTCATGGGTGAACCGGTCGGAGCATCGCTCCTGGCACTGGCGATCTTCGGCGAGGTGCCGCCGTGGTCCGCGGTGGTCGGTGGGGTGGTGGTCCTCGCGGGGATCTACCTGGCGGTCACCGCCCAGGCCCGACGGCCCGCCGACGCGCCCGTCGAGTAGCATCGCCGCATGACCGAGATGGGCCCGGTCGTCGACATCCGCGAGGACCAGGTCATCAAGGACGACCGAACCTTCCTCGTCACCGACCGATATGGGAACCTACCCGAGGGCAACACCGCCGCGCTCGGCCTGTATCACCGCGACACCCGGTTCCTGTCGGGCCTCGACCTCGTGGTCGAAGGTCTCGAGCCGATCCTCCTGCACTCCTCGACCGAACGGAACTACTCGCAGATCGTGGAGATGACGTATCCGTTCGAGGCGATCGACCGCGAAGGGGTGCACCGCAAGGAGAACGTGTCCATCCAGCGGTACCGGATCCTCGCCGAGGGGTCGCTCCACGAGCGGATCCGGGTTCGCAACTTCGGCACCAAGGCCCGGCGGCTCAAGATGACGGTCGACTTCGACGCCGACTTCCGCGACATCTTCGAGATCCGTGGGCTCGTCCGGGAGCGCCGAGGACAGGTCCAGCCACCGAGGGTCGATCGGAGCACCGTGGTCCTGGCATACCGGGGACTGGACGGGGACGTCCGCAGCACCACGATCCGCTTCTCCCCGGCCCCGGATCGGCTGGACGCGTCCCGGGCCGAGTTCGTGGTCGCGTGCGAGCCCGGCCAGGACGAGGAGGTCGTCGTCGAGATCGTTCCGGAGGTCGGCGGCGCCACGACGGCCAGGGTCACGCTGCAGCAGGCCGAGGACCGGCTGACCCGTGAGTACACGAGGTGGCGCAAGCGATGCACCCGGCTCCGTTCGTCGAACGTGCCGCTCTCTCAGTTCCTGGACCGGGCCATCCTCGACCTCCGCATGCTGACCGCTCACGACGACGGCGGCGCCGAATACCTCGACGCCGGCGTTCCGTGGTACTCGGCGCTCTTCGGTCGTGACGCGCTCCTGACCTCGTACCAGGCCCTCGGAGTCAACCCGGAGCTGGCGTGGACCACGCTCAGGGGGCTGGCCGCGCTCCAGGGCAAGGAGAGCGACGACTGGCGAGAGGAGGAGCCCGGCAAGATCCTCCACGAGGTCCGGGTCGGCGAGCTGGCCCGGGCCGGTGAGATCCCGCACACGCCGTACTACGGGTCGGTCGACGCGACCCCGCTGTGGCTGGTGCTCCTCCACGGCGCGTACCGGTGGACCGGCGACCTCGACGCGGTGCGGGAGCTGTGGCCGAACGCGCTGGTGGCCCTTCGGTGGATCGACGAGCACGGGGACCTGGACGGTGACGGCTACGTGGAATACCGGCGACGCTCCCCCCGCGGCCTCGACAACCAGGGCTGGAAGGACTCCGGCGACGCCATCGTCCATCCCGACGGCACGCTCGCCTCGCCGCCGATCGCCCTGGTCGAGGTGCAAGGCTACGTCTACCACGCCAAGCGCAGCGCGGCCCGGCTGGCCGCGGACCTCGGCGAACGGGACGTGGCCGAACGGTTAGAGCGCGAGGCCGCGGACCTCCGCGCGCGGTTCAACCGCGACTTCTGGATGGAGCAGCAGGGGTACTACGCGCTGGCGCTCGATGGAGACAAGCGGCCGGTGGAGACGATCACCTCGAACCCCGGACACGGCCTGTGGTCACGGATCGTCGACGAGGACAAGGCCGCCAGGGTGGTCCGCCGCCTGCTCTCGCCTTCCCTGTCATCGGGATGGGGGATCCGGACGCTGGCAGCGAAGCAGGCGCCGTACGACCCGATCGGCTACCACACGGGCACCGTGTGGCCACACGACAACGCACTGATCGCGCACGGGATGCGCGGGTACGGGTTCGACCGCGAAGCTCGCACGGTGCTGGACGGCCTGGCCGCGGCCGGCGCCTTCTTCCCCTACGCGCGGTTCCCCGAGCTCTTCTGCGGGTTCTCGTCCGAGGAGGTCCCCGTCCCCGTGCAGTATCCGGTGGCGTGCCGACCGCAGGCGTGGGCCTCGGGCGCTCCGCTCCTGATGGTCCGCACGTACGGCGGGCTGTCCGCGGACGCGCCACAGGGGGTCCTCTACATCGACCGGCCCAGGCTGCCGGCCTGGCTGCACCGGATGGAGATCCTGGGGATGAACGTGGGCGACACGCGGCTCGACCTCGTGTTCACGAACAACGAGGGTGTCACGGCCACCGAGGTGCCCAGGAAGGAGGGCGACCTCGAGGTGCTGATCCGGCAGTGAGACTCAGCCCTCGTGGGCCAGTGGGTTCGCCAGGTACTTCTTGAACGACTCCACGACGCCGGCGATGCCCTGGCCGTCGACCCAACGGTGGTCGATCGTGGCGGTCAGCGGCAGCACCGGGCGGACTTCGACGCGGTCGTCCACGACCCAGGGCCTCGGCTCGATCTCGCCGACCAGCACGATCATCGGCACCCGGTAGATCGGCGACAGCGGCGCCCACCCCTCGGTGATCCCGAACGTTCCTACGTTCGTGACCATGGCGCTGCCGAACGCCTCCCGCGGCATGCCCAGCCGCTTCAGGTCGAGGTGGAGGTTGCTGGTGAGGAAGGCGCTCAGACGCAGCGACGTTCCAAGGAGTCGCGGCGGGAGGATCTCCATCATCCGTTTGGCCCGGTCGAGCTCGCCCCGGCCGGCCCGGGCCTCCTCCGCCCCCACCTCGAGCTCGGCGGCGATCTCCGCGGCGGTCTTCTCGTCGGCTCGGCGGACCTTCACCCCCGACAGGTCGCCCTCGCCGACCGCGACGATGACGAAGATGTCGACGCTGTCGCGGGGGATGAACCGTCCTCGTGCCAGCCGCGTGTTCATCGAGGGGGTCTCACGGAACGACCTGGCCAGGGCCCGGGTCACGAGGTGGGTGGCGGTCACCCGGACCCCGGTTCGGTCGCGGATCGCCTCCATGGCCTCGAGGACCGGGGTGGCGTCGAAATCGATCCCCCCGTAGACCTGGGGATCCGCAGGCCACCCCCACACGCTGGTGGCGATCTTGCGCCACCCCCGGGCCCTCGTCATCCCGACCTCCCGATGTGCCGATAGCATGGCATGGAGGCTTTCTCGGCGGGTTGACGGTCTTCCCCCCGGGAAGGAGCATGGAGACGAGATGATCGAGCTCTTCGGCGAACAGCTCCCCGACAGCGACCCGCAGGAGACCGCGGAGTGGCTGGAGGCCCTGAACCAGCTGATCCAGCAGAACCCGGCCCGGGCCCGGTTCATCCTCCACCGCCTTCTGCGCGAGGCCCGGACCCGAAACGTCCCCGTGGCCTCGCTGGTCTCGACGCCGTACATCAACACGATCCCGCCGGAGCAGGAGCCGGAGTTCCCCGGGGACGAGGACATTGAGCGGCGGATCCGCCGGATGATCCGGTGGAACGCCGTGGTGATGGTCAGCCGGGCCAACAAGCACTACGAGGGGATCGGTGGGCACATCTCGACGTATGCCTCTTCGGCCTCGCTGTACGAGGTCGGCTTCAACCACTTCTTCCGAGGCAAGGACCACCCGGGCGGCGGGGATCTCGTCTACATCCAGGGCCACGGCGCGCCGGGGATCTACGCCCGGGCCTACCTCGAGGGGCGGCTCTCCGAGGAGCAGCTGGAGGCGTTCCGCCGCGAGGCCGGCGGCGGCGGGCTGTCCTCGTATCCGCACCCCCGGCTGATGCCGGGCTTCTGGGAGTTCCCCACGGTTTCGATGGGACTGTCGCCGCTGATGGCGATCTACCAGGCTCGGTTCAACCGGTACCTCCAGGCGCGCGGGATCAAGGACACCTCGAACCAGCGGGTGTGGTGCTTCGTGGGGGACGGGGAGATGGACGAGCCCGAGTCTATCGGCGGGCTCTCGATCGCCGCGCGCGAGGAGCTCGACAACCTGATCTTCGTGGTCAACTGCAACCTCCAGCGCCTCGACGGGCCGGTCCGGGGGAACGGCAAGATCATCCAGGAGCTCGAATCGCTGTTCCGCGGCGCCGGCTGGCACGTGATCAAGGTGGTGTGGGGCCGGGAGTGGGACGAGCTCCTGGCCCGTGACACCGAGGGCGCCCTGGTGAACAAGATGAACAGCACGCTCGACGGCGAGTTCCAGAAGTACACGGTCGAGTCGGGCGCGTATATCCGGGAACACTTCTTCGGGCCCGAGCCACAGCTCCAGGAGATGGTGGCCCACCTCTCCGACGACGACCTGTGGCGGCTGCGCCGGGGCGGCCACGACTACCGGAAGCTGTACGCGGCGTACCAGCGGGCGGTGGAGCTGAAGGGCGCCCCGGTGGTGATCCTGGCCAAAACCGTGAAGGGCTGGGGCCTGTCCTCGATGGCCGGCCGCAACGTCACTCACCAGCAGAAGAAGCTGACCGAGGAGCAGCTCGAGAAGTTCCGCGACTCGCTGGAGCTGCCGATCCCCGACGAGGACATCGTCGAGGGCGCGGCGCCCTACTACCACCCCGGCGATGACTCGGAGGAGAGCCGGTACCTCAAGGAG
>DASQWG010000318.1:0-11740 GCA_035640375.1 Actinomycetota bacterium | reverse complement strand
GTACCTCCGCAAGCCGTTCTCCCCCCTCGACATCCTCGAGGCCGTCGGGGTCGAGGCGGGGACGCCGGAGTGACGGCTCAGCCGCCCCCCGAGCCGGACGGCGTTCACGGCCAGCTCGTGGCCTTCGCCCGCGATCTGAAGTCCCTGTACCGGCAGGAGCGAGAGCGGGCCCGGGAGCTCGAGGAAGCCCTGGAGCGCCTGTCGGACTCCTATCTCTCGACGATGGAGAGCCTGGCTGTGCTGGTCGAGGCCAAGGACGAGAACACCCGTCGCCACCTGGATCGAAGCATGCAGCTGGCACTGGACCTGACCCGGCTGGTCGAGCCCGAGCTGGTCGAGCGGCCGGAGATCGGCTGGGGCTACCGCCTGCACGACATCGGGAAGGTGGCCATCGCCGAGCGGATCCTGATGAAGCGGGGCGAGCTCACCCCTTCGGAATGGCTCGAGATGCGAACCCATCCCGAGGTCGGCGCCCAGATCGTGGCGCCGCTCCGGTTCATGGGCGACGCGGTGCTCGTGATCCGACATCACCACGAGCGGTTCGATGGATCGGGCTACCCACACGGTTTGCAGGGCCAGGCCATCCCGGTCCCGGCGCGGATCTTCTCGGTGGTGGACGCGTTCGACGCGATCACCAACGACCGGCCGTACCGGAAGGCCCGGCCCCCGGAGGACGCGCTCGTGGAGATCGCGCGGCGGGCCGGCAGCCAGTTCGACCCGTTCGTCGTCGAGGCCTTCGTCGGGATGATGACCGACCGGTCGGTGCCGGAGCCAGAGGCCGGGACGTTCGAGCCGACGATCAGGTCGGCCCCGGCCAACGGCCACCCCGGCTAGCCCGCTAGGCTAGCCGCCGTGCCTCCCATCCCGCTCGTCCGAGTGATGCGCTCGGGCCTGGAGGAGGCCGTCCACCTCGGGTCGGTTGCGGTGGCCGACGGGCAAGGCCGGCTCCTCGCCTCGGCAGGGGACCCCGATGTCGTCACCTTCGCTCGCTCCTCGATGAAGCCCCTCCAGGCTGCGGTCAGCCTGACCCTGGCCGGGGACGATCTCGACCAGGAGGACGTGGCCGTGATGTGCGCCTCGCACAACGGCGAGCAGGTCCACCTCGACCGAGTTCGGGCCATCCTCGGACGGGCCGGTCTGGGCGTCGATGCGCTCCGGACGCCCCCGTCCTGGCCGCTCGACCAGGCCTCGGCCGCGGACGTCGACGGCCCGAGGCCCGAGTACCACAACTGCTCCGGCAAGCACGCCGGCATGCTGCTGGCATGCGTCCGGCGCGGCTTCGACCCGGGGACGTACCGCCAGGCCTCCCATCCGCTCCAGGCCGCGGTCCTCGACGCCGTGCGCGGGGCCGCGGGCGAGCCGGTGAGGATCGGCGTCGACGGGTGCGGCGTCCCGGTGCACGCGCTCCCGCTGTCGTCGTTGGCCCGTCTCTTCGCCAGCCTGGTGACCTCCGGGCTGATGGCGGGGGGCGACCGCTCCGTGGCCGCCATGCGTGCGGCCCCCTACCTGGTGGCCGGTCGCGACCGGCTGTGCACCGCGGTGATGGAGGCCGTGCCGGACGTCGTCGTCAAGGTGGGCGCCGAGGGCCTGGTCTGCGCCGGAGTGATCGGTCGAGGCGTCGGCGTCGCCGTGAAGGTGTTGGACGGGGCGGCCCGGGCGGCGGAACCGGCTCTGGTCCGATCGCTGGCCGTTCTGGACGTCATCGAGGATCCGGAGGCCCCTGCGCTGGCCCGCTTCGCCCGGCCGCCCGTCCTCGGCGGCGGCAGCCCGGTCGGGGAGCTCGTGGCCGACTTCGAGCTCCGGTCGGCGTGACCGAGCGGCTCCGCCGCTTGCTCCGGCAGGCAAAGTGCTTGCAACTGTTATACACTTGGCTTCGCCATGAAGGTGCGGGACGTCGGCTCGTTCATCCGGGAGCAGCGCCGCTCCGTGGGCCTCTCGCTCCGGAAGCTCGCCTCGATGGCGGGGGTGTCCAACCCCTACCTGTCGCAGATCGAGCGGGGGCTCCGGAGGCCGAGCGCCGACATCCTCAACGGGATCGCCAAGGCGCTCCGGATCTCCGCCGAGACGCTCTACGTCCAGGCCGGGATCCTCGACGAGCGGAAGCGCGAGGGCGGCGACCTGGTCGAGGCGATCCTGGCGGACCGCGCCATCACCGAACGGCAGAAGCAGGTCCTGGTGCAGATCTACTCCAGCTTCCGGTCGGAGACCGAGCGGCGGCGGAAGGCTCGCCGCAAGCGGACCGAGGCACCGGAGACCACGGAAGCGCGGGAGGAGGTGACGGAACGATGGACCGGCTGAAGAAGGCTCCGTACGCGATCCTCGGCACCGGCGACTTCGTCGCCGAGCGGGCCAGGGTCCTGTTCGACAGGGCTCGCTCGATCGGCGGACCCGAGGTCGTCGGGGTGTACGAAGGGTTGGCCGACCGTGGCGAGACGCTGGTGAAGCGCATCCAGCGCTCGGGTCCCGGGAAGCGGGCGTTAGCGGGCACCAAGCAGGCCTCGCGCCAGCTGAAGGGCGCCGCCACCAGCGTCCGCAAGGCCCTGGGGATGGAGGAGCAGAAGCGCCCCGCCCGCAAGGCCAGCTGAGGCTCCGCGGTCGCGCTGGGGAAGAACCCGCCCACCGGGTGGGTTCTTCCTCATCTGGGATGGATACGTACACCCCTACCATGCCTGCGATGAGCGAGCCGACCGCGCGGGTGGCCGCCATCAGCCTGCACACCTCGCCGCTCGATCAGCCCGGGACCGGCGACTCCGGAGGCATGAACGTCTACGTCCGGTCGGTCGCCCTGGGCCTGGCCCGACGGGGCATCGCCGTCGACGTGCTCACCCGCTGCGCCGGTCGCGGCGTCCCGCAGGTCGAGGAGATCGGACCCCTGACCAGGGTGATCCAGGTCAACGCGGGGCCGTGTGCGCCCGTCGACAAAGAGAACCTGGCCGGGCTGGTCCCGTGGTTCGAGGAGAATATCCTGGCGTGGGGACGGGGGGCAGGCCCCTACGACCTGGTCCACGCCCACTACTGGCTGTCGGGGCAGGCCGGGCTGGAGGCCTCGGCCCGATGGGGCGTCCCCCTGGTGGTGTCGTTCCACACCCTCGGCGAGGTGAAGAACCTGGCCCTGGGGGACGGCCTCGAGCCTGCCGAACGCCTGGAGGCGGAGCGCGCCGCCATCGCCGGGGCCCAGCGGGTCCTGGTGCCCACCTCGGCCGAGGCGGAGGACGTGGTGCGGCTGTATGGCGCGGCCGGCGGCCGGGTCCGCGTCGTCACCCCCGGGGTGGACATCTCGGCCTTCTCCCCTCGGAGCCGGGCGGAGGCCCGTCGGCGGCTGGGCCTGGAGGGCCGAAGGGTCCTGCTCTTCGTCGGCCGCCTCCAGCCCCTCAAGGGTCCGGACGTGGCGATCCGAGCCGCCGGGGAGGCGCTTCGGGCCCACCCCGATGCCGTGCTGGTCGTGCTGGGCGGGCCGAGCGGTCCCGATGGCCCCTCGTACGTCCGGGTGCTGCGGAGCCTGGCGGCCCGGGAAGGCATGGCGGACCGGGTGGTCTTCCTCGACCCCCGGCCGCATCAGGACCTCCCGTGGGTGTACCCGGCGGCGGACGTGCTCCTGATGCCCTCGCGATCCGAGTCGTTCGGCCTGGCCGCCCTAGAGGCCCAAGCGTGCGAGGTTCCGGTGGTGGCGGCCTCGGTGGGCGGCCTTCGCCACGTGGTCGAGGACGGCGTGACGGGATTCCTCGTGGACGGCCACGACCCGGCCCCGTACGCGGACCGGGTCCTGCAGCTCCTGGCGGACCCTGGACTGGCCCGGCGGCTGGGGGAGCGGGGTCGTCGGCGGGCGGCGGGGTTCTCGTGGGAAGCGGCCACCGAGGGCGTCCTGCGCGTGTACGAGGAGCTCGTCCCGGGGCTGGCCCCGGTCCCCGCGGGGATAGTGTGACAAGAAAAATGCCCCGCTGACCTGCGGCGATCCGCCGCCACCAGGCGTTTTGGCGAGTTGACGCCCTTCCCGCTCGCGTTTAGTCTTCGCCTCGCTCCGAGCAGCCGGAGCGGAGAGCCCGGAAGGCCCGGTGGGGCCCCCTGGGAAAGCCGTAAGGTCGACTGGGTGCAACCTGGTCGTACGGTCGGGAAGGCCAACTGGCTGTGCGGATCGGGGTAGCTCGGAAGGCCCCAAAGCCCAACGAAAGGGGCTACCGGCGGGACCGACCGGAGCACCCGCAAGGGTTGCTCGGAGCACTCGGCCCGAGGGGTCGGCGGTGGTCGCGGCGCCGTGTGAGGCTTCGGTCTCACCAGGAGTCCGGCGACGAGCCGAAGGTCCCTCGGGCCTCTTCCTTTTCCCCACTCCGCTCCGGAGGTGAGGGATCGGGGAACGGCCTGGCGCCTATACTTCCGTGCGGTCCCGAGCGTGAGGGATGCCGTTGGCCGGGCGGGTGCTGATCGTCACCGACGTGCAGGAGGGCTTCACGCGCCTGGGCAACCTGTCCAGCCCCGAGTGCACCGCCGTCATCCCCAGGGTCGTCCGGATCGTCGACGAAGAGCTCGCCGCGGGCACGCCCATCGTCTTCACCAAGGATAGCCACGTGGAGAACGATGCCGAGTTCCGGATGTTCCCTCCGCACTGCATCGTCGGGACCGACGAGCATGAGCTGGTCGAGGAGCTCCGGGGGTTCGAGCCGGATGCGGCCGCCGTGATCCAGAAGCGCCGATATTCGGCGTTCTTCGACACGGAGCTGGAGCGCGTCCTGAAGGACCTGGGGCCCGACGAGGTGCACGTGTGCGGTTTCTGCACCGACATCTGCGTCCTCCACACGACCTCGGACCTGCGGAACCGCGACTACGACGTGGTGGTCCGCTCCCAGGGCTGCGAGACCTTCGATGCCCCCGGCCACGACCACGTGGAGGTCAACCGGTGGGCGCTCTCCCACATCGAGCGCGTCCTCGGGGCCCGGGTGGCGTGACGCCGTGACCGGGACGGCGCTCCGCGCGGCGGTCCTGTGGGTGACCGGACTCGGAGTGGTTCACCGGTTGGTCACGCGCAGCTCCCTGGGTCGCCGGGTGGCCCATCGCTTCGTGGCCGGCGAGCGGCTGGAGGACGGGATCGCGGCGGCCCGCTCGTTGGACCGTCGGGGTATCGCGGCGATGCTCGACCATCTCGGCGAGAACGTCACGTCGGTGGCGCAGGCGTCGGCTGCCGCCGACGGGTACGCGCTGGCCCTCAAGCGGATCCGCGAGGCCGAGAGTCTCGACTGCAACATCGCCATCAAGCTCACGCAGCTCGGGCTGGACCTGTCGATGGACCTCTGCATCGAGAACACCGAACGGGTGCTCGCGGCCGCCGAGCCCGCCGGGATCCTGGTGATGGTCGACATGGAGTCGAGCGAGTACGTGGATCGGACGCTCGAGGTCCTCCGGCGACTCAGGGACCGTCACAAGGGCGTCGGCGTGGCGATCCAGTCCGCCCTCCGCCGTTCCGCGGAGGACGTGTTCGCGCTCCCCGAGGGCGCCCCGATCCGTCTGGTCAAGGGGGCCTACCTGGAGCCGCCCGCGGTCGCGTACCCGTCGCGGGCCGAGGTCGACCGGGCGTTCGCTCGACTGTTCGCCACGCTGGTCTCGCTCGGTCATCCGGTCCACGTCGCCACGCACGACCCCCGGCTGCTCGAGGGGGCCTGCCGGCTGGCGGACCGCCGTGGACTACCGTCCGGACGGATCGAGCTCCAGATGCTGCTCGGCATCCGCGAGGACCTCCAGCGGTCGTACGCGGAGCGGGGGTACCCTGTTCGGGCCTACGTTCCCTACGGCGCGGAGTGGTACCCCTACCTGACCAGGCGTCTGGCGGAGCGGCCGGCGAACGTGTGGTTCTTCGTGAGCAACGTCATGAGGAGACGGGGATGAACGAGGATCGTCGGGTGGCCTTCCTCGGCGCCGGGAAGATGGGCGAGGCCCTCGTCTCCGGCCTGATCCGCTCGGGCGGACGGGCCGCCGAGGACATCGTCGTCACGGCCAGACGGGAGGAGCGGGCCCGGGAGCTGGCGGAGCGACACCGCGTCGAGGCCACGCTCTCGAACCCCGAGGCCGCCGCCCGTGCCCGGACCCTGGTGCTGACCGTGAAGCCGCAGGACATGGACGCGCTGCTCGACCAGGTCGGTGAGGCCGTCACCCCGGAGCACCTGGTCATCACGTTCGCCGCCGGGATCCGGTGCTCGTTCATCGAGAGCCGAGTGGCCGCAGGCGTTCCCGTCGTCCGCGTGATGTCGAACGTCCCGGTGCTCGTCGACGAGGCCATGTCGGTGATCAGCCCGGGCGCGCTCGCCGAGGACAAGCACCTCGCGGTGGCAGAGGAGCTGCTGTCCTCGGTCGGCCGGGTGATCCGCCTGCCGGAGATCCACCAGGACGCCGTCACGGCCACGTCCGGCTCGGGGCCGGCGTACTTCGCGCTCCTGTCGGAGGCGATGATCGACGGCTGTATCCTCCTGGGGCTCTCGAGAGACGTGGCCACCGAGCTGATCGTCCAGACCATGCTGGGTTCGGCAAAGATGCTCCGCGACACGGGGATGCACCCTGTCGAGGTGAGGGAGATGGTGACCTCGCCCGGCGGCACCACCATCGCGGCGATCCGGCACCTGGAGCAGGCCGGCGTCCGGGCCGCCTTCCTGAACGCCATCGAGGCGGCCCGGCAGCGCAGCTCCGAGCTGGCCAAGGGGAGCGAGGCCGAGGAGCTGTAGGGGGTGGGACGAGGAGACCGTCGTCGGGTTCGCTGGGCGCGCGATCGCGCGCGGAAGCGGAAGACACGCTCGCGGCGGCGGGCCGAGGAGCGGGCCGCGGCCCGGAAGGCGTCGCGGTCGGGGTGAGTCCTCGCCGGGGCCGGCCGTTTGCGGCGGAGGGCCCCTGGACTTAGCCTCTGTTCGAGAGCCAGAAGGAGGACCGGGATGATCGATCCGACGGAGACGAAGCTGGCCGACGAGGACATCGAGACCGTCGCCGTGGGAACGGGGCCGAAGGACGAGACCGATCCCGACACGATGGACGCCGACGACGTGGACGACACGGACGCCAACGACGTGGACGAGTCGGACGCGGACGACGACGCCACCGACGAGGGCGGCGACACCGACACCACCGACTCGGCCTGACCGGAGGGGCATGACGACGAGCGCCCTCGAGCGCTGCGTCGGCGACCCCCGGCGATTCGTCGAGGAGCACTGGGGCCGTGCTCCCCTCCTGCACCGGGGCGATCCCGAGGGGGTCGCCGGTCTCCTCGATCTTGGTGACGTCGACCACCTGGTCACCGAGACCCTGCTTCGGATGCCCGGGTTCCGTCTGGTTCGGGACGGGGAGCCGCTCGATCCCTCCACGTACACCGGTACGGTGCGGATCGGAGGACGGCCGCTCGAGCGAACCGTCCGCCCCGACCTGGTCCTCTCGGCGTTCGACCGCGGCGCCACCATCGTCCTCCAGGCCCTGCACCGTCAGTCCGGCCCGGTGGCCCGGTTCTGCCGAGATCTCGAGCTGGCCCTGACGCACCCGGTCCAGGCGAACGCGTACGTCACCCCGCCCACCTCGCGAGGGTTCGACGTGCACCACGACACCCATGACGTGTTCGTGGTCCAGACGCATGGTCGGAAGTCGTGGCGGGTGTACCGCCCGCTGGTCGAGCTGGCCGGGCCCGAGCAGCCGTGGAGCGAGTCGCTGGGCGAGCCCGGGTCGCCCGTGCTCGAGGCGGAGCTCCGGCCCGGCGACGTCCTGTACATCCCGCGGGGGTTCCCCCACGATGCCGAGGCCCGGCGAGAGGTGTCGGTCCACGTGACCGTGGGGATCACCGCCACGACGTGGGTGGACGCGTGGCGACGGGTCATGCGCCGGGTCTCCGAACACCGGGGGTTCCGGGACGCCCTGCCGCCGGGGTGGGCCTCGGAGCCGTCGTCCGCGGCGGAGGAGCTCGACGTCCGGCGCAAGGAGCTCGTCGAGTGGCTGGCTGCCGAAGTCGACGAGGAGCTCCTGCGAGGGTTGGCTCGATCGTTCTGGTCCTCGCGGCGCCCGCTCCTTTCCGGGCACCTCTCGCAGCTGGGGTGGGTGGACGCGGTCGACGAGACCACGGCCCTTCGACGCCGCCCCGGATCGGTGTTCGTGGTCGAGGCCCGGGACGGGCGGGCCACCGTGCTCCTCGGGATGCGGGAGCTGCGGATGCCTGGGTTCTGCGAGGCGGCCCTCCGGTTCGTGGCCGACCGCGAGGACCGGTTCGTCCCCGCGGACCTCCCCGGCCTCGACCAGGACTCGGCGGTCGTCCTGGCCCGCCGGCTGGTCCGGGAGGGTGCCCTCGAGGTCGCGGGTGCCGACGACTGACCGACCGATCTGTTCGTCGATCTCCGCGGCGACCGGGGAGTCCCTGCACGGCACCGCCAGCCGGTTCCGCCGATGGCTCCTCCTGGAGCAACCCGGGCCCTGGGGCCACGACGCCCTCCTGGAGAGCGGGCTCCCCACCGACGTCGGCCGGACCCTTCGGGAGATCGGAGAGCGGCTCGGGATCCGGGTCCTCCTGATCAAGCGCCGACAGCGGCCGGCCGGCCCGCGCCGATGCTACGTGGGGTACACCGGCGCTCGGGAGCGACGGGTCTGCTCGATCGACCTGGACGACCCCGCCGACGTGCTGTCGTTGGACCTCGAGGCGCTGGCCGACCGGCGGTTCGAGGGCGCGGGCACCGAGCTCGACGAGCCGCTGTACCTGGTGTGTACCCACGGCAAGCACGACCAGTGCTGTGCCCGGCACGGCGCGCCGCTGTTCCGGGCGCTCGAGCACCTCCCCTCGGCCTGGGAGTGCACCCACATCGGGGGCGACCGCTTCGCCGGCAACCTGGTGTGCCTGCCGCACGGCCTCTACTTCGGTCGAGTTCCCCCGGCAGAGGCGCCGCGCATCGCCGCCGGGTACGCCGAGGGCCGGATCGTCCTCGAGCGCTACCGGGGACGGTCGGCGTTCTCCCCGCCGGTGCAGGCCGCGGAGCAGGAGGTCAGGGTTCGGCTGGGGCTGGACGGGGTGGACGACTTGGTGCTGATGGCACACCGTCGGCTGCCCGACCGGCGCCACCTCGTTGAGTTCGCCGGCACCGAGGGCGCTCGCCACCGCGTCGAGGTCCGGGTGTTCGATCTCCCGTCCCGACGGCTGACCTGCAAGGCCGATCGGGAAGGTCGGCCGCGCGGGTTCGAGGTCTCCATCCGCGGGGTAGCGTAGGCCTCGGCGGTCGGATGCGGACGGAGCGGCTGGGCTCGAGCGGACCGGAGATCTCGGTGATCGGCTTCGGGGCCTGGGAGGCCGGCGGCGAGGTGTGGGGCCCGAATCCCGACGAGGACGTGGTGATCGGGGCGATGCGGGCGGGCCTCGATGCCGGAATCACCTGGATCGATACGGCGGAGGTCTACGGGGACGGGCTGTCCGAGACGCTGGTGGGGAAGGCCGTGGCGGGCCGCCACGACGCGCTCGTGGCCACCAAGGTGGCGCCCCGGCCGGACGGCACCGGGTTCCGCGCCGACCAGGTCCGGCGGGCCTGCGAGGCCAGCCTCGGGCGGCTCGGCCGCGACCGGATCGACCTGTACCAGCTGCACTGGCGGGACGACGACGTCCCGGTCGAGGAGACCTGGGGCGCGATGGCGGAGCTGGTCGACGAGGGGCTGGTCCGGCACATCGGCGTCTCCAACTTCGATGTCGATCTGATCGAGCGCTGCGAGGCGGTCCGCCACGTGGACTCGCTCCAGCCGCAGTTCTCGCTCCTCTCCCTGCGGCATCGCGACCTGATCCGGTGGTGCGGTGAGCGGGGGGTCGGCGTGGTGTGCTACGGGCCACTGGCCTACGGCCTGCTGACGGGCGCGATCGGACCGGGCACCGAGTTCGACCGGCGGGACTGGCGGAGCGGCCGGGGCGGCGTCTCGTACTACCGGGACCTGTTCGCGCCGGGCAGATTCGAGCGAAGCCTGGCCGTGGTCGATGCGCTGCGACCGATCGCCGAGCGCCTGGGGATCACGCCGGCCCAGCTGGCTCTGGCCTGGGTGGCCCACCAGCCGGGCGTGACCGCTGCCATCGCCGGGAGCCGCAACCCCGAGCACGTCCGGCAGAACGCCCAGGCCGGCGACGTGGTCCTGGATCAGGCCACGCTCGCGGAGATCGAGGCGATCCTGCCGATGGGTCCGGGATTCGCCTAGAGCGCGCTCCGCGCCTTCGCCGGGTCGTCCGCAACGAACACGAGCGCGTCGCCCGTGGCCACGTAGTACGTCTGGATGTTCACCCCGGCGTCGGCGAGCTTGCGGGCGGTGCGCCCGAGCTCCCCCGGCTGGTTCGGGGCATCCACCACCACGGCCTCGCGCTCGGAGGTGATCTGGATCCCAGCCCCCTCCAGCGCGCCGCGAGCCGCCGCGGCGTCCTCAACCAGGATGTGGACCTCGCCGCCGCCCCCGGCGGTGGTGGCGCAGCCGCCGTCGATGTTCACGCCGGCGCCGCCGAGGGCCTCGCCGAGGCGGGCCAGCTCGCCGGGCCGGTCTTCCAGCGAGATCGTCAGGTCGGTTGCCATCGCGCCTCCCTCCTGCCGGAATCGCTCTGGATACCGCGAAACCGCCCCCACGGTCAACGCCCGGGCCGGGGCCTCGGCCCGGCGAAGTAGGATGGCGCCAGACGCCGCGACGAGGAGGCGAGTCATGGCCGAGGAGTTCCGGAACTACATCGGGGGAAAGTGGGTCCCGGCGGACACCGGGGAGACCTTCGAGTCTCGGAACCCGGCGAACCGCGACGAGCTGTTGGGCACCTTCCCGCACAGCGGCCCGGAGGATGTGGATGCCGCCGTCCAGGCGGCGGCCGACGCGTACCGCGACTGGATGCTGACGCCGGTCCCCGAGCGGGCGGACTACCTGATGCGGGCCGGGCTGGTCCTGGAGCGGCGGAAGGAGGAGCTCTCGGAGCTGATGACCCGGGAGATGGGCAAGACGCTCAAGGAGTCCCGGGGCGATGTCCAAGAAGGCATCGACTTCCTGTTCTACATGGCCGGGGAGGGCCGACGGTTCTTCGGCCACACCATGCCCTCGGAGCTCAAGAACAAGTTCTCGATGACGGTTCGTCACCCGATCGGGGTGGTCGGGCTGATCACACCCTGGAACTTCCCGATCGCCATCCCCGTCTGGAAGATCGCCCCTGCGATCGTGGCCGGGTGCACCAGCGTGTTCAAGCCGGCCCAGGACACGCCGCTCCTGGCGACCCTCTTGGTCCAGACCCTTGAGGAGGCTGGGCTCCCGGCAGGCGTCCTCAACCTCGTGCACGGCTTCGGGCGAGAGGCTGGAGTGGCCCTCGTGGATGATGAGCGTGTTCGGGGGGTGTCGTTCACCGGATCGCTGGAAGTCGGACGGGAGATCGCCGAGAAATGCGGCCGGGCCATGAAGCGATCCTCCATGGAGCTGGGGTCGAAGAACGTGCTGATCGTGATGCCGGACGCCGACCTGGACCTGGCGGTCGAGGCCTCGGCATGGGGGGCGTTCGCCACCAGTGGCCAGCGGTGCACTGCCACGTCCCGGCTGGTGGTCCACGACGCCGCACGGGCCGAGTTCACCGACAGGCTCCTGGAGAGGGTCTCCGGGATGAAGGTGGGCAGCGGGCTCGACCCCGAGGTCGAGCTGGCTCCGGTGATCAACGAGAAACAGAAGCAGCGGATCCTCGAGTACATCGAGATCGGCCAGAAGGAGGGCGCGAAGCTGCTCACCGGCGGCCAGGAGCTGACCGGCGACGGCT
>DASQWG010000317.1:0-3007 GCA_035640375.1 Actinomycetota bacterium | reverse complement strand
GGTCGTCGTGTACTGCTGGGACGATCCCTGAGACCTCAGCCCGCGGGCCGCGTGGCGGCTCGAGAGCCTGGGGTTCCGCGAGGTGCACGACTACGCTAGCGGCAAGCAGGACTGGCTGGCCGCCGGGCTCCCCACCGAAGGCCGGGTGGCGTCGTGGCCACGCGCCGGCAAGGTGGCCCGAGCCGACCCGCCCACGTGTCGGCTCGACGACCGCGTGGGCGACGTGACCGACCGGGCCGAGGCCGCGGGATGGGACCTGTGCGTGGTGGTCAACGAGGAGCGTGTGGTCCTCGGCCTGCTGCGGTCGGAGCAGCTCCGGCGCGACCGCGATGGGCGGGTCGAGGAGGCAATGCGGCCGGGGCCCTCGACGTTCCGCCCGCACGTCCCTATCGTCGAGATGGCCCAGGTCATGATCGACCACGACGTGAGCGCGGTGCCCATCACCACCGGCGAGGGCGTCCTGGTGGGCGTGCTCCGGCGCGAGGACGCGGCCCGGGCCGCGCTGGAGTGGCGGCGCGAACACGGAGAGGAGCACGACCATGGCTGAGAGCTGTGCCTCGTGCGGCCGCGAGATCGAGGTGTGCGTGATCTGCGAGCGCGAGGATTGCCCCGAATCCAGGTGCTACCGGTGCGTGGTGATCGACCTGCGCGAGTTCGTCCCTCATCCCCACGCCCACGGGGGTTGAGGTCTCAGCGAGTCTCGAACCGCTTGACCGTGCTCCTGGCCCGGTTGCCGGCTGGATCGCGCCCCAGGATCACGTACCGGTAACCCGTGTCCGGCCGGAGGCCCCGGAGCACCACCTCGTGGGGCCGCTGGAACGTGTCGTCGAGCGGCGTGAGCCGGCGGGCCCGCCCCGGCGTCCAGTACCGGACCTGGCCGGTGGCGGGCTCGGAGGTGCGCCACCGGATCGTGGCCCTGCGCCTCCCGAGGTCGGAGATCCGGACCCGAGAGAACCGTGGGGGGGACGTATCGGTCGCCACCGGACCCACCGCGGCGGCCACCTCCTCCCGGATCGATGGCAGGGCCGCGTAGAGGTTCGCCCCGGGACAGGCCGTCGCGGACCAGTCGCGGTGCCCGGAGATGTTGGGCGTCGTCTTGGTGCCGCCGCCGGAGGGGTTGGTGAACGCGGAGGTTGCCACCGGGTCGATGAGGTGGCGCTCGGACTCCCACGCCAGGTGCCCCACCAGGGCGGCCCGGGCCGCGTCGGGGAGCGGGACCTCGTCATAGTGCCCCAGGACGGCGATCCCCATCGTCCCCGAGTTCCACCCGCCGGTGTGGGCGCCGGTGACGCCCCGCCCGTTGGCGTTCTCGCCGGTGACGGTGTCCTGATAACAGGTCCCGTTCGGGCCCGAGTAGCGGCCCTTGTAGATCGTGCCGTTCGCGTCGACCAGGAAGTTGTAGGCGATGTCGATGAAGCCGCGGCTCTGCACGTGGTACTGGTAGATGGCCCGAACCGTGGCCGCGGGATCCGGATCCGCGTTCTCGGTCACCGTGTGATGCACGATCAGCTTCTTGGTCGGATAGAAGGTCCAGGTGTGCTTGGGCGTCCCGTCCGGGTTGCAGCGGAGCTGCTCGTCGGCGCCCCACCCGGCACGGGTGACGAGCGCCGGTTGGGCGATGTGCGATGCCTGGGCGGCCGGTTCGTCCCACACGACCTGGCGCGGTCCGTCGGTCGTGTTGATGGCCACGGCCCGGACCGCCTCGTTCCGTCCTCGAACCTGGTAGGCATCCGCCTCGTCTGCGAACTCGAGCGCCGACCAGGTCCGACCGCCCCGAGCGGGGACGTCGTCCTCGTGCACCCGGGTCCACCGACCCCAGGTGCCGTCCTCGGCGCGGAACCGCACCGACGGAAGGGGGCCCAGGGCCCACGACAGCCCGAGGTAGTCGACGGGGAAGGTCGGGTCGACGAGGGGGCCGGTGCCGTCGATGGCACCGAGCGATCGCTCGGCGGTCAGCGTTCGGGGCGGCCCCAGTGCCGCCACCGGAAGAGGGATCGCCGAGAGGATCACCGCCAGCGTGAGCGCCGACGCCGCCGTGGCCAGGGTGCGCTTCATCGAGACCGCGAGGCTACCACCGGGTCCGCTCTGGCTTGGGTCGGTCTCCTCCCGACAAAGCGCTTTGTGATATAGCTACCGAGACTCGGGTCCCGAGAGGGACCGGGGCGGCCAACGGGACCGAGCCCACGGAGAGGCAGCCCTCGGTCTCGGGCCGGGGAGGGTCCGTCGCCACCACCCAAGCGGCGGGCCCTCCCTCTTCCATCCGATTGCCGCGCGCGCTCCGCCGGCCCATAGTCGGGCCGAGCGAGGAGGCGGCCATGGCATCGAACGACGCACGCAAGCCCTGTGACCTCGTGATGAAGGGTGGGATCACCAGCGGCGTGGTCTATCCCAGCGCGGTGCGCGTCCTGTCCGACCGGTACGTGTTCCGGAACATCGGCGGCGCCTCCGCCGGGGCCATCGCCGCGGTGGTGACGGCCGCGGCCGAGCTCGGACACCGCCTCGGTCGCGGCGGGTACGGCGAGCTCGAACGGATCACGAAGGAGCTCACGGTCCCGGGGTTCCTGCGGAACTTGTTCCAGCCCTCGTCCGCCACCCGGCCGGCGTTCGATCTGGCGACCCGGGTGTCCGAGGCGAAACCGCTGCGCCGTATCGCCTTGGTGTTCGCCCGCGGGGTCACCGCCGCGTGGTGGCTCACGCTCCCGCTCGCGCTCATGACCGTGCTGCTCCTGGTGGTGGTGGCCCGCTCCGTGGACGGGCCTTGGGTGGCCGCGGCCTTCGTCACCGGTGTGGTCCTCGGGATCGCCTCGGTCGCGGCCGCCGCCGCCGCAGGGCTCGTCGTGCTCGCCGGGCGATTGCGACGTGGCCTCGAGGCGAACGGCTTCGGCGTGTGCTCGGGCACCTCGGAACCGGGCTCGGGCGACCCCGCGCTGTCCGATTGGCTCCACGGGCGCATCCAGGCCTGCGCGGGGCGGGGCCCCGACGATCCGCCGGTCACGTTCCGGGATCT
>DASQWG010000316.1:0-7215 GCA_035640375.1 Actinomycetota bacterium | reverse complement strand
ACCTCGCGGCGAATCCTCGATCGCCACGGCCTGGTCCGGCGCCGTGTCGAGCCGCCGACAGGCCTCCAGGTACAGGTCGGGCGCCGGCTTCGGGTTCGCCACCTCGTCGCCAGCCACGACCACGTCGAACACCTCGCCCAGGCCGGAACCGGCCAGGGCCAGGTCGACCAGGCGGCGCTGCGAGTTCGACGCCACGGCGATTGGCCGCGCGGCCCGCCGGAGGTCCTCGACGAGCTCGACGGCGCCTGGCATGGGATCCACCGGTCCGGCGAACTCCTCGGCGGCGAGCTCGAGCAGCTCCAGGAGGAGCCCGTCCGAGGAGCCCGGCCGCTCGAGGAGCCGCTCCACCTCCTCGGCTGTCTCCCCCAGCGACCCCCCGATCAGCAGCCGCTTCTCTTCCTCGCCGTAGGCATGTCCGTAGCGCTCGAACAGCCGTGTCTCGGCTCGGGTCCAGGCGGCCTCGCTGTCGAGCAGCACGCCGTCCAGGTCGAACACCACGGCCGGCGACGGGGAGGGCATGGGCCGCTAGGATAGTCGGCACGCCAGCGGCCGCAGCCGGCGGCCGGGAAAGGAGGATCCGCCGTGGCGGACCTGATGGACGCCATCACCTCCCTGGCCAAGCGCCGGGGCATCGTCTTCCAGTCGAGCGAGATCTACGGCGGCCTGCGATCGTTCTGGGACTACGGGCCGCTCGGTGTCGAACTGAAGCGCAACGTCCGGGCCGCCTGGTGGCGGGAAATGGTCCAGCTCCGCGACAACGTGGTCGGCCTGGAGTCCTCGATCATGATGTCCCCGAGGGTCTGGGAGGCCTCCGGCCACCTCGAGTCGTTCACCGACCCTCTCGTCGAGTGCCTCAACTGCCACCAGCGGTTCCGGGCCGACCACCTCCCCGGCTTTCACGAGCCGCAGTCGGGCGCCGAGGCCGGCAGCGAGGGCACCGTGGAGATGGATCGTCCGAAGTGTCCCAACTGCGGCCACGACCGGTTCACCGACCCCCGCAACTTCAACCTGATGTTCAAGACCCACATGGGACCGGTCGAGGACGAGGCCCACGAGGTGTTCCTCCGTCCCGAGACCGCCCAGGGCATGTTCGTCGACTTCGTCACGATCCAGGCGGCCAGCCGGAAGAAGCTCCCGTTCGGCATCGCCCAGATCGGCAAGTCATTCCGCAACGAGATCACGCCGGGCAACTTCATCTACCGGACCCGCGAGTTCGAGCAGATGGAGATGGAGTTCTTCTGCGAGCCGGGGACCGATGAGGAGTGGCACGAGTACTGGATCGAACATCGGGTGTCCTGGTACCGGGACCTCGGGATCCGCGAGGAGAACCTGCGGGTCCGGGAGCACGAGCAGGACGAGCTGAGCCATTACTCGAAGCGGACCGTGGATGTCGAGTACGCGTTTCCGTTCACGGACTGGGGCGAGCTCGAGGGCATCGCGAACCGCACGGACTTCGACCTGAAGGCGCACGAGAAGCACTCGGGGGAGGACCTGACGTATTTCGATCAGGAGAGGGAGGAGCGGTTCCACCCGTACGTGATCGAGCCGGCAGCCGGGGTGGACCGGGCCGCGCTGGCGTTCCTGTGCGACGCCTACACGGTCGAGGAGGCGCCGAACGCCAAGGGCGAGATGGAGAAGCGCACGGTGCTGCGGCTCCATCGGGACCTGGCCCCGATCAAGCTCGCCGTCCTCCCGCTGTCGAGGAACGAGCGCCTGGTCCCGAAGGCGCGCGAGGTGTTCGACCTCCTCAAGGGGGGCCGGATGTGCGATTACGACGACGCCGGCTCGATCGGCCGCCGCTACCGCCGTCAGGACGAGATCGGCACACCCGTCTGCGTCACGGTCGACTTCGACTCGCTCGACGACCAGGCGGTCACCGTCCGGGACCGCGATTCGATGGCGCAGGAGCGGATCCCGATCGAGGGACTGGCATCGTACCTCGCCGAGCGTCTCGGCTGAGCGCGGACCTGACACCGTCGCCGGGACCGGGCATCATAGACGGGTGAGCGACGGCGAACGGGCGGCCGAGCCCGCGCGCGACGAGGAGGCCAGGGAGCCGGTCGGGATCGACCCTCTGACGCTGCGGTTCCGGAACCCAAAGCTCGAGACCGCCTACCAGGACGAGACCTTCCGGCAGAACCTCGGGAACCTCCGGTTCGCGTTCCTGGGCGGCGCAGCCCTGTATGTGATCTGGGGCGTCGTGCTGTACCCCCACCTGCTCGCCCTTGAGGACAAGCGGGTGGATCTCATCATGCGGTACGGGTTCTTCATCCCGCTCCTGCTGGTGGGGTTCGGGCTGTCCTTCCTCCCGGCGTTCCGGCGGATCTGGGAGTGGGTGGCGGTCGCCTTCGTCCTGGCCACGATCCTGGCGTGGGTCTGGTACATCGAGCAGGTCCTGACGATGCCGGCCGAGTACGGCTACGTCGGCCTCATCCTGATCACGGCGTTCACCTATACGCTGCTGCGGCTTCGGTTCGTCCTGGTCACGCTGATCACGCTGGTCGGCATCGCCGCGTACCTGCCGTACGCCGTCTCCGCCGTATACATCTTCGGTGTGACCACGGTGCTGGCCGCGCTCTTCCTGGTGACCTTCGGTGTGCTCGGTCAGGTGGTGGCCTACCGGACCGAACGGTCGAACCGGATCCTGTTCCTCCGCGAACGTCAGCTCGCCCACGAGCGCGAGCGGTCCGACTCACTGCTCCTGAACATCCTGCCCCAGGCCATCATCGACCGGCTGAAGGCCGAACGGAACGGCGGGCACGTCGCCGAGGCCCTGGAGGAGGTCAGTGTCCTCTTCGCGGACGCCGTGAACTCGACCGAGGAGGCCGCCAAGACGTCGCCGGAGGAGTTCGCGGAGACGCTCGACCAGCTGTTCCGGCGATTCGACGCCGTCGCCGACCGCCACGGGCTGGAGAAGATCAAGACGATCGGCGACGCGTACATGGCCGTGGCCGGCGCACCGGTGCCGATGGCGAACCACGCCGAGGCCGCCGCCGAGATGGCTCTCGACGTGCTGTCGGCGGCGGGGGAGGTCCGGTGGCCCTCCGGCGCTCCGATCGTGGTCCGCGTCGGCGTGGCCACGGGACCCGCGGTCGCCGGGGTGATCGGCCAGCGGAAGTTCGCTTACGACCTGTGGGGGGACACCGTGAACCTGGCCAGCCGCCTCGAGGAGAACGGGGAGGCCGGCCGGATCCTGGTGTCGGAGGCGGTGGCCGAGGGCCTTTCCGACCGGTACGAGTTCGGCCCGCCGACGGTCCTCGACCTCAAGGGGAAGGGCCCCACGCCGGTGCGCTTCCTCCTCGGCCGCCGCTCGGAGGTCCCGACCCCGACCACCTCGGGCTGAGGGCGCCCGCGGCCGTGGCCGTCGCCGCCCCCTTCGAGCGACTCGACTTCCTGTACGTGCCGAGCCGCGACGTCGCCGCTGACCGGGACACCTTCGTGAACGTCCTGGGCGGCCGCCTCCTGTTCGCCGTCGAGTCGATGGGCACGCGCATCGCCGGTGTCGAGCTCACCGACGGCCCTCCCATGGTCCTCCTCACCGATCACCTCGAGGGTGACCGGCCGGTCCTCGTGTACCGAGTCCCGGACCTCGACGCGGCCCTCCGCGAGCTCGAGACCCGGGGCTGGGAGCGCGCTGCCACGTTCGAGATCCCACAGGGCCCGTGCTGCTCGTTCGTCACCCCTGGCGGGCACCGGATCGCGCTGTACCAGCTCACCCGACCCGAGGCTGCGGGCCACTTCGACGGCCGCCGCGACTTCTGAGGCCCCGTCAGCTCCTGGCCGCGTTGAGCTCGCAGCCGGCGCGGATGGCGGCCTGGAGGTCGGTCCGCCTGGCCTTGACGTCGTCGAGATCGGCGAAGCGCATGTAGCGGACCGTGGCGCCGCCGCCCTCGAGGCCCGGGTGCTTCCCGGGGAGAGAGGCGCCCCGATGGAACAGAACGCTCACCTGCTGCTTGGACCGCGGCTCGATGCTGGCGATGTTGCCCTCGAACATGAACGTGGGACTCTTCCACTTGATGGTTTCGTTGATGCGGCGGTCCGCTCCGAGGATGACCTTCCGAACCTCGAGCATGGCCGCCTTCAACGGATGGTCGAGGGAGCCGAACCACGCATCCACCTCGGCGCTCTTTGGCATGCCGCCCTTCTACCACGTCCCGGCACGGTGTAGGGTCACGGTCGTCGGAAGGCCATGGGAGGAACGATGGACCTGAACAAGCTGTCCGACTGGACGTTCGGGGCGACGATCCCGGCCAAGGACCTGGCCCGGGCCAGGAAGTTCTACGAGGAGGTGCTCGGGCTGGAGGTGTTTCGGGAGGATCCCGCCGGGATCACCTATCAGGCCGGCGACTCGGCCCTGTTCCTGTATCAGACCGAGTTCGCCGGGACGGCCCAGCACACGCTCGGCGGGTTCCGGGTGAGCGACATCGAGGCCACGGTGGCCGACCTTCGGGCCAGGGGTGTGACGTTCGAGGACTACGACATGCCCGGGCTGAAAACGGTGAACGGGATCGCGGAGCTCGGTGGCGAGAAGGGTGCCTGGTTCAAGGACCCCGACGGGAACATCCTCTCCCTGTCGCAGGTGACCTGAGCCCCCGAGGCTATGCTGGCCGCGTGCGCGGCCTGATCTTCGACCTCGACGGCACGCTCGTCGACACGGTGTACGCGCACGTGTTCGCGTGGCACCGGGCCCTGGCCGAAGCCGGGCTGCCGATCGAGGGCTGGCGGATCCACCGCAAGATCGGCATGAGCGGCGGGCTCTTTGCCCGTGGTGTGGCCCGGGAGGTGGGCCGGGCCCTCGACGACGAGGAGGTCGAGGCAGTTCAGCGCCGCCACGGTGAACTGTTCCGTGAGTTCCAGCCGGAGCGCCGGCCACTCCCCGGGGCGGTCGACCTGTTGCGCTACCTCACCGAGGCCCGCATCCCTTGGGGCATCGCCACCTCCGGCCGGAGGCCGGAGATCGACGCCTCCCTGGAGGCACTCGGCGTCGCGGCCGACGCCGTGGTCGTCGAGCGGGGCCACGTCGCACGGGCCAAGCCGGAGCCCGATCTGTTCCTGGCTGCTGCCGAGCGGATCGGCCTCGGCGCGGACCGGTGCTACGTGGTCGGCGACGCGGTGTGGGATCTGCTGGCCGCCCGCCGCGCCGGCATGCTCAGCGTCGGCGTGCTGACCGGCGGCTACGGGGAAGAGGAGCTCCTCCGGGCGGGGGCCTTCCTGGTGTACCGGGACCCCGCCGAGCTCCGTGTTTCGCTCGACGAGCTCGGCATCCTGCCCTGAAATACGGGGGTACGCCGCGAGGTTCTGTGGAAAGAGTTCCCTCGAGAGAGGAGTGGGGCCATGGAGGATCAGAAGGTCATCGACCGGATCAACTCGCTGGCGCACGAGGAGCACGAGCTGTTCGAGCGCGAGGCCAGCGGCGACGTCACCGAGGCCGAACGCGACCGGCTGAGGCGGATCGAGGTCACCCTGGACCAGTGCTGGGACCTCCTCCACCAGCGCCGGGCCCGCCGTGCCGCGGGGCTCGATCCGGACCAAGCCACGGTTCGCGACGAGGGGACCGTCGAAGGCTACCTGGGCTAGGTCTCCATGTTCACGATCAAGCGGCTGAATCACGCGGTCCTGTACGTGAGCGACGCCCGTCGCTCGGGCGACTTCTACCGGAACGTGCTGGGGTTCGAGGTCGTGGAGGCCATGGGCGACCAGGCCCTCTTCCTCCGCGCCAACGGCAGCGACAACCACCACGACCTCGGCCTGTTCGGGGTCGGAGCGGCAGGCCCACCCCCGCGGCGAGGGCAGATCGGCCTGTACCACCTGGCGTGGGAGGTCGATTCGCTCCCCGACCTGGCCCAGGCCCGAGCGGCGCTGCTGGAGGCCGGCGCGCTGACCGGCGAGTCGGACCACGGGGCGAGCCTCAGCCTGTACGCCCGGGACCCGGACGGGATCGAGTTCGAGGTGTTCTGGATGGTCCCCCGCGAGGAGTGGGAGACCAGGGGCTTCGGGACGCGCCGGCTCGACCTGGAGGGGGAGCTGGCCCGGCGGGGCCTGGCCGACGCTCCCTCGTAGGCCTCAGGCGACCTCGATCGTCCCCCGCATCGTCGGGTGGATCGCGCACACGTATGTGACCCTGCTGTTCACGGTCGCCGAAAACGTACCGCCCCGATCCAGCGGGCCGGAGTCGAACGAGGCGTCCTCGGCCGTCACGGTGTGTTGGGCGGGGTCCTCGTTCGTCCACGTCACTTCGGTGCCGGCCGGCACCCGCATGGTGGACGGCTCGAAGGCGAACCCGGTGATGGCCACGCCGTCGGCTCCGGCCGCCGGGGCCTGACGGACCAGCGGGGCGTCGGAACGCACCTCGAGCAGGGTCTCCATCCCCAGGTCGTCGTGGTTGGCCACGAAGCACTCCACCTTGTAGACGCCCGGCGCCAGGTCGAGGCGGACCCGGATCGTCTCCCCGGGCCCGAACGTGGGCCGCTCGATCTTGAACCCGTCGCCCCCGCTCCCGGGGCCGCTGCTGTCGCCGCCCTCGATCTCCATCTCGAAGCCGTGGACCTCGGCGCCGCCGTTGTGCACCACGAACGTCACCCGGCCGGGCCGGATGGCCGGCGCCTCGAGCGCCACCGCGTACTCGCCGAAGCCGATCTCGAACCCGCCCTCTCGGGGATCGACCTTCGCGGGTGCGCCCGGGGCGCCTCCGCCCGCGGCCTCCCCGTTCTCCGATGCCTGGTCGCCGGCCTCCACCGGGCGCACGGCGGGCTCCGGCTGGCCGCACGCCGCGGTCAGCACCGAGATCACCGCCATCGCCGTCACGAACCGGTTGGTCACGCTTCCAGGGTGCCTGCCGAAGCTCAGGCGGAGATGAGCGCCGGATGAAGGTTCCTTCAGGAGTCCATCCACGGGCCGACACCGCTGAGGCGCTCGGGGGTGATACGGGTCACGAAGCCCGGCGGCGGGTTGGGGAGCGGCGGGAACACGGTGTCGGGCCCCAGGTACGTCCGGGCCAGGCGCTGGAGGAGCTCCGGCGCGCCGCCCTCGGTCACCCGAGCGAGGCCCTCCACGACCAGGTACTCCAGCAGGCCGTAGGGGTTGCGCTTGGTCGTCTGGACCAGGACGACCACCCTCGGGTCGCGGCGGATGTTCCGGAGCTTCCGCTGGTCGGGGAGGGTGCCGATCACGATCTCGTCGTCTTCCAGGCCCACCCAGGCCATGGTCACGTTGGGG
>DASQWG010000315.1:0-9590 GCA_035640375.1 Actinomycetota bacterium | reverse complement strand
CAGCCGCCTGGACCCGGTCGACTCGGGGGCCGGCTCGGTGATCGCCGGCGGTGCGGCGCTCCTCACGGTGTGGTTCCTGGCCTTCAACCTGGTGCAGGGGCCCTTCCCGATCCTGTCGCGCCAGATCCGCGGTTCCGCGATCGTCCGAACGATCGACTCGGTGCTGCCTCGGCCGCCCTCGCTCCTGGCCCAGGTCCGCGGCTTCTTCGATCGGTTCGGGTTCCCGGAGGTGTTCGCGGGCCTGCCCCCGGCCCCGGCCGGCCCGGTCCGGGAACCGTCCGAGGCCGAGGCCCGCCGGGCGTTCGACGCGGCCGATCAGAGCACGGTCCGCGTGGTCGGGGAGGCGTGCGGCCGGATCCAGGAAGGGAGCGGCTTCGTGGTCGAAGGTGGGCTCATCGTCACCAACGCGCATGTCGTGGCGGGGACGTCCGTGCTCGAGGTGCAGCACGCAGACTTCGGCTCGGTCGGAGCCACCACGGTGCTGTTCGATCCCGACCTGGATCTCGCGGTGCTCCGACCGACGTCCGGTGGCGCGGCACCGCTGGCCGTCGACCCGGAGGTGCTCGACCGGGGGGCCGACGGCGCCGTGCTCGGCTACCCGGGCGGCGGCGACCTGCTCGGATCGACGGCCGCGGTCCGGCGAACGCTGTTCGCGATCGGCCGGGACATCTACGGCGACTCGGTGGTCCGTCGTCAGGTGTACGAGCTCCAGACCGTGGTCCGGCCGGGGAACTCCGGAGGACCGTTCGTGACCACCGACGGCGACGTCGCCGGCGTGGTGTTCGCCGCCTCGACCACGGACGACGGCGTCGGTTACGCGCTCACCGCGGCCGAGGCAGAGCCGCAGATCGACCGAGCCCGGGGACGCACGGCGGGGGTCGCCACCGGCCCGTGCATCCGGTAGCGGGCTACTCCTCCATCACGACACGCACGTCGCCGTCGCGCGACAGGAGGGAGAACCCCGTGGTCTCACCCTCCCGCCGGAACACCAGCGAGAGCGTGCTGTTCCCCACCTGGAGGTTGCGGACCTCGACCTCGTTCAGCCACGGCGGGAGGTGGGGCTTGTTGACCGTCAGCACGTTCTCGTGTGCGGCCGCGGAGATCCCCAGCATGCCCTGGAGGAGCAGGAACGGCGCGCCGGCAGCCCATGCCTGGGGCGAGCACGCCACCGGGTACTGCACCGGGGGGCTGGGGGCTCTGCGAGTGAACCCGCAGAACAGCTCGGGCAGCCGCATGTAGTCGGCGTACTGGGCCGCCTCGAACATCGCCGTGGCGATGCGGTTCGTCGCGTCGAGGAACCCGTAGCGCTTCAGGCCGGCGGCGATCAGAGCGTTGTCGTGCGGCCACACGGTCCCGTTGTGGTAGCTCATCGGGTTGTAGCCGGGAGCATCCTTGCTCATGGTGCGGACCCCCCAACCCGAGAACATGTCCGGCTCGAACAGCCGACGGGCCACGGCTTCGGCCCGCCGCGGATCCACGATCCCGCAGTACAGCCCGTGTCCGGGGTTCGACACGATGGTCCGGACCTGGCGCTTGTCGGCGTCGAGGGCCCCGGCGAAGAACCCCTCGTCCTCCATCCAGAATGCCTCGTGGAACCGACGACGGAGCACGGTGGCCTGATCCTTTAGCCGCACCGCGCGCTCGAAGTCCCCGAGCGCACCGTACACGTCGGCCATCCGTACCTTGGCCATGTACACGTACGCCTGGACCTCGGCCAACGCGATCGGCGGGTCGGCCAGCCGTCCGTCGGTGTGGATCACCGAGTCGTACGCGTCCTTCCACCCCTGGTTGCGGAGCCCCCGCGGCGACCGCGACTGGAACTCGACGAAGCCGTCCTGGTCCGCATCCCCGTAGTGGTCGATCCACTCGAGGGCCCCTTCCACCGCCGGGAGCAGCTCCTTGACGAACCCGAGGTCGTTCGTCCACCGGAAGTACTGGGCCAAGAGGATCAGGAACCACGGCGTGGCGTCGACCGATCCGAAGTACGGGGTGTGCGGGATCGATCCGGACCGGGCCAGCTCGCCCTTGCGGATCTCGTGGAGGATCTTGCCGGGCTCCTCGTCCCGCCAGTCGTCCACCGAGGCGCCCTGGAGGCTGGCCAGCACCTGGAGCGACTCACGGGCCGGCCGGGACGACAGCATCAGCATCTGGTGCGAGGTGATCAGCGTGTCGCGCCCGAAGGCCGCCACGTACCACGGGATGCCCGCGGCGATGATCCCTGCGCCGTCCATCTCCGTGTAGAGCGCGCGGAGGTCGCGGACGCCGCGGGTCAGGAGCTGATCGAAGACCTCGTTGTCGGTCCGGATGTGCGTGCATTCCCGCTCCCAGTCCTCGTAGCTGTGGCGGAGTGAGTGCACGACCTCGTCGAAGTCTCCCGGCGGCGGGTACACGTCCTCCACCACCGGCTCGATAACCAACGGGATCGTGGCGGTCTCGTGGGCGGGGAGATGCACCGTGAACCAGGCCTGGGCGAGGTCGCCGCGGACCTCGACCCGGACCGGCCGGACCCCGAACTCGATCCGGGTCTGGCGTCGGACGCCATCCTCTCCGATGTAGCCGAGCTCGATGGATCGCTCGCTGGTGACCGGCGGCTGGTACGTCCCCCTGGTCTCCCGGGCCAGCCCGCGAACCTCGAAGATGTCCGCGAAGTCGGCGCCGAACGTCAGGTCCAGGTCGACGTCGACGGGATGCGGGTTGTAGTTCTTGATCCGGATCCGTTCGTACAGCCGTCCCCGGATGGCCCGGATCCGACGGATGTTCAGCGTGTGCTGGGCGATCGGGGGCCGATCCTCCTCGTACAGATCCGGGTTGGTCAGGTCGACGTGCGACACGTACACGCGCTCGGCGGAAGACGACAGCAGGATCGGCTCCCGTCCGGCCACCCGAAGCCGGTAGTGCGACAGGAACCGGGTGTCCATGTGGTACAGCCCAAGACCGAGCTCGACACGGTCGTCGAGGTTGCCCTCGATGTCGGAGTAGAGGAACGTCTCCCCTTCCTTGACCGCGAGGACCTTTCCCGGCAGGTCCGAGACCACGGGCACGCGCGGGACCGGCGTGGATGGGAAGGGTTCGGGGACGAACGTCCCCTGCTGATCGGGCATCTGGTCCAGTCTAGGGCTGGCCTCGTGGCGGCTCAACGTCCCGACCTCGTGGTGGCTCAACGTCCTGGACATCGGCACCCGTGGCTGCCGGCTGGAGCCGCACGACCCGCCACCCCGGTCCGAGGTCGGGAACCCGCCGATCTTCGGTCTCGAAGGCGACCAGCGAGGGGCCCGCCCCCGCCACGCACACGGGCAGGCCGGCCGCCCGGAGCTCCTCGAACAGCGCTCTGGCCCCCGGGACCAGTGGGAGCCGCCGGCTCTGGTGGAGGCGATCCTCCACGGCCTCGGGGAGGAGCTCGGGGCGCTGCGTCAGGGCCAGGACGGCCAGCGCGACGCGGCCCGCGTTGAACGCTGCATCGGCCAGCGGCACCTGGCGAGGAAGGACCCGCCGGGCGTCCTCGGTCGGCAGCCGCTCGTGCTCGGGGATCAGCACGGCCAGCCGGAGATCCGGGTGGGCCGCCAAGGGCTCGGCCCGCCATCCAGACCTCGACAGATACGCGACCACGGCGCCGCCCCGGAGGCACGCGGCGACGTTGTCGGGGTGGCCCTCGATGTCGACCGCGACCTCGAGCAGGCGGTCCGGGCCGAGGCCCGCACCGAGCAGCCGGTCGGCCAGCATGATCCCGCTGACCACCGCCGCCGCCGAGGACCCCAGCCCGCGCTCCAGCGGGATGCGGTTCCGGCACCGCAGGGCGAACGGCGGCAGCGTGCCGCCAACCTCCCTGGCCAGCCAGGCCGTGGCCCGGAACACCAGGTTCGAGGCGTCTTCGGCGAGCTCGCCCGCTCCTTCGCCCTCGACCCGGACCTCGGGCCTCGCCTCCGTGTCGGCCTCGACCTCGTTCCACAGGTCGAGGGCCAGCGCCAGCGCGTCGAATCCCGGACCGAGGTTGGCCACGGTCGCCGGAGCCCGCACCAACATGGGCTACAGCCCCAGGAGCTCGGCGACCGATTCGACATCGGCGGGAGAGCCCTGGGGCGCGCCGACCGTGTCCATGGCGACGGCCGGGTCCTTCAGGCCGTGCCCGGTGAGGACGCACACCACCGAAGCCCCGCGCTCGAGCGCCCCGGTGCGGGCCAGGAGCCGAAGCCCGGCCACGGACGCGGCCGAGGCCGGCTCGACGAACAGCCCCTCGGCGGCCACGTCGCCGTACGCCGCCAGGATCTCCTCGTCGGTGACCGCGAGGATCTCGCCGCCGGACTCGGTCGCCGCCTCCACCGCCGGCTTCCACGATGCCGGGTTGCCGATCCGGATCGCACTGGCCACGGTTTCTGGCCGCTCCACGGGCTCGCCGCGCACGATCGGGGCGGCCCCTTCGGCCTGGAACCCGTACATCCGGGGGAGCCGCTCGATCTCCGCCGACTCCCGGAGCTCGCGGTAACCCAGCCAGTGGCTGGTGATGTTCCCGGCGTTGCCCACCGGCACGAGGTGGAGGTCCGGGCTCCGCCCCAGCGCGTCGCAGATCTCGAACGCGCACGTCTTCTGGCCCTGGATCCGATCGGGGTTCACCGAGTTCACCAAGGAGACGGGATGCCGATCGGCCAGCTCACGGGTGAGCCGCAGGGCCTCGTCGAACCCCCCGTCGATCTCCAGCACCCGGGCCCCCGCCACCAGGGCCTGGGCGAGCTTGCCGATGGCAACCCCTCCCTTGGGGGCCAGGACCGCACAGGACACCCCAGCCCTGGCGGCGTACGCCGCGGCCGAAGCGCTGGTGTTGCCGGTCGAGGCGCACACCACCGCGCGGGCGCCCCGCTCGACCGCCCGCGAGACGGCCACGGTCATCCCCCGGTCCTTGAACGAGCCCGTGGGGTTGGTGCCCTCGTACTTCAGGTACACGAGACAGCCGGTCTCCTCGGAGAGCCTGGCGGACGGCACCAGCGGCGTGCCGCCCTCCAGCAGCGTGACCACCGGCGTGGCGTCGGTGACGGGGAGACGGCCCCGGTACTCCTCGATCACGCCGCGCCACGGGCGGGCCACTACTCCTCCCCCTCGACGCGCATCACGCTGCGGACCTCGAGCACCACGTCGAGGGCGCGCAGATCGTCCACCGTGGCCCGGAGGCCGCCCTCGTTGGCCCGGTGGGTGATGAGCACCAGCAGGGCGTCGTCACCGCGGCCTTCCTGCCACACCGAGCGGATCGAGACCCGGTGCCGGCCGAAGGCCCCGGCCACCTGAGCCAGGACGCCGGGGCGATCGACCACGTCCAGCAGCAGGTAGTACTGCGACTCCATGCGCTCCATCGGCCGGATCGTCCGGCGGACCTCCCACGGGAACGACACGCCCGGCCGGTCGTCACCGGCGAGCCGGGCCGCCGTGACCAAGTCGCCGACCACCGCCACGGCCGTGGGCCCTCCGCCGGCCCCCCGGCCGTAGAACATCAGCTCGCCCACGTTCGGCCCGCTGACGAACACCGCGTTGAAGGCCTCCCGGACGGCGGCGAGCGGATGGTCGTTCGGCACCATGGCAGGGTGCACCCGGGCCGCGACCTCGCCGTCTTCGAGCTCGGCCACCGCCAGCAGCTTCACCACGTAGCCGAGCCGGCGGGCGAACTCGACGTCCTCCGGCGTGACCCGGTCGATCCCCTCCCGGTACACGTCGTCCAGCGTCACGCGCGTGTCGAACGCCAGCGAGGCGAGGATGGCGCACTTGGCCGCGGCGTCGACCCCCTCGAGGTCGTCGGAGGGATCGGGCTCGGCGTACCCGAGCCGGGTGGCCTCGGCCAGCGCGTCGTCGAACGACGTCCCGTCTTCGGTCATCCGCGTGAGGATGAAGTTGGTGGTCCCGTTGACGATCCCGAGCAGACGGGTGAGCCGCTCGCCGGGCAGCGACTCGATCAGGGGCCGGATCAAGGGGATCCCACCGCCGACCGCGGCCTCGAAGTGAAGCCCCGCGCCCGTGGCCGAGGCGGCCTCGAACAGCTCTGGCCCGTGCGTGGCCAGGAGCTCCTTGTTGGCCGTCACCACCCGCTTGCCGAGACGGAGGGCCTCCAGGATGGCGGTCCTGGCCGGCTCGATCCCGCCCATCACCTCGACCACGACCCGGACCTCGTCCGAGCGCACCACCACGAGCGGGTCGTCGGTGAACCGGTCTGGTCCCAGCGGGAGGCCGCGCTGGCCCGATGGGTCGCGCACGGCGACGTGCATCACCTCGATCGGGCGGCCGATCCGCCGCTGGATGTCGTCCGCGTGCTCGTCGAGGAGCCGGAGCACGGCGGTTCCGACCGTACCGGCCCCGAGCAGCCCGATACCGAGCGTCACAGCCACCGTCCCATGACGATCTCGTCCTCGTACCCGTGCCGCTTCTTGGAATGGCCGATCATCCGCCCCTCTTCCACGAAACCGAACTTCTCGTACAGCTTCCGGGCCCGATCGTTGTCGGGATAGACGGTCAGGGCCAGCTTCTCCACTCCGGCCCACCTCGCCCACCGGAACGCCTCGGCCAGGAGCGCCGACCCTACCCCCCGCGACCGCCAGTTCTTCGCCAGGTGCATCCCGAGCGAGGCGACGTGATGGGTGACCGGATGCGCCTCACGGGCAATGCCCAGCATGCCGATCACCCGCCCTTCGGTGACGGCCACGATCGTGGCCTGGGACGTGGTCCAGGCCCGCCGGTAGTGCTTGCGCAGGTCCCGGATGCTCCACCGCACCTCCTCGGTCCGGATGTACCGGCCCTCCGCGGCGACCTCGGCGAACAGCCGCTGGCTCTGGCGCGCGTCGGCCGGGCGAGCCGGGCGGATCTCGACCCCCGCGGGCGGCCGGGTCTCGGGCTCCGGTCCGCCGCCCGGCGGGCGGCTCATCCCTCCTCCTCCAGCCGCTCCATCGACTCCGGCGCAGCGACTCCGAGGAGCGCCAGGACGTTCGCGATCACTCGCTTGGTCGCCGCCGACAGGTGGAGCCGGGCCTGGGTCAGCTCGACGTCGTCGGTGACAACGCGGCACTCCGTGTAGAACCGGTGGAAGCCGGCGGCCAGCTCCTCGGCGTAGCGGGTCAGGCGGTAGGGGGCGCGCAGCGAGGCCGCCACCCGGACCTGCTCGGGAAGGTCGGCGAGCTTGCGCAGCAGGTCGAGTTCGGTCTCGTGGACGAGCACTTCCGGGTCGACCTGCTCGAACGGGGCCATCGGCGCGCCCTGCTCCTCGGCGAACCGGATCACGCTGGCGATCCGGGCATGCGCGTACTGCACGTAGTAGACCGGGTTCTCCAGCGACTGCGACTTGACCAGCTCGATGTCGAAGTCGATGGCGGTGTCGGTTGAACGGGTCAGTAGCGTGTACCGGGCCGCGTCCGGCCCGACCTCGTCGAGGAGCTCGTCGAGCGTGATGATCTCGCCGCGCCGACGGCTCATCCGGACGGGCTCGTCGCCCCGACGCAGGTTCACCAGCTGGTACAGGATGAACTCCGTTCGGTCGGGGTCGAACCCAAACGCTTGCGCTGCGCCTTGTAGCCGCTTCACGGTCCCGTGGTGGTCGGCGCCCCACACGTACACCAGCCGGTCGTGGCCCCGGCCGAACTTGTCGAGCACGTAGGCGCAGTCGGCGGCGAAGTACGTGGGCTCGCCGTTCGAGCGGATCAGGACCCGGTCCTTCTCGTCGCCGAACTGTTCCGCCCGGAACCACACCGCGCCGTCCTTCTCGTACGCCAGGTCGGCCCGGCGCAGCCGCTCCACAGCCCCATCGACGTCGAGCGCCGACTGGTGCACCCACCGGTCGATCCGCACGTTCATCCGCCGGAGCGTCTGCTCGATGCCGGCCAGGGCCCGGCCCATGCCGTCGCGGGCCAGCCGGGCCCGACGCTCGTCCTCGGGGGCGGTCAGGAGGGACTCGCCGAGGTCGTCGGCGAAGGCCTCGGCCAGTTCGACGACGTACTCGCCCTCGTACCCACCTTCCGGGACCGAGGCCTCCACGCCGAACCGCGCGAGGTAACGGGCCTCGATCGACGCGCCGAACAAGTCGGCCTGCGTGCCGACGTCGTTGACGTAGTACTCGCGCTCGACGGAGTGGCCGACGGCCTCGAGGATTCGGGCCAGCGAGTCGCCGACGGCGGCGTTCCGCCCGCTCCCCACGTGGAGCGGCCCCGTGGGGTTGGCGGAGACGAACTCGACCAGCACCCGCTCCGCCGGCTCGTCCGACGAGCGGCCGAACGCCTCGCCTTGGCGCTCGATCTCCTCGACCACCCGGTACAGCCAGGCGTGGGCCACCGTGAAGTTGATGAAGCCGGGGCCGGCCACCTCCACCCTGGCCACCAGGTCCGAATCCGGGATCCGGAACTGCAGCGCTTCGGCCACCTCACGGGGGTTCCGTCCGGTGGCGGCGCCGATCGCCAGGGCCACGTTCGTGGCGTAGTCGCCGTGCTGCTTCTGGCGCGGCCGGGTGATCTCGATCTCGGGGATCTCGTCGAGGCCGAGGTCCGTCCGGACCTGCTCGACGGCGGTACGGACCAGCCTGGCCAGCTCCTGCTCGATCATCGGCCCGCGGTCAGGCGTGGCCGGCGAGCCGGCGGATCGTGGCCACGAGCTCGACCGGGTCGAAGGGCTTGCTGACGTAGGCGGCCACGCCGAGCTCCTCTCCCTTGCGCTTGTCCTCGTCCTGGCTTCGGGCGGACAGGAAGACCAGCGGGATGTTCGAGGTGGCCTGATCGGCCTTGAGCCGGGCGGCCACGTCCCAGCCGGTCACCCCGGGCATCATCACGTCGAGGAGGATCACGTCGGGGCGGACCTGGGCGGCCTTGGCGATGGCGTCCTCCCCTCCCGTGGCGGTCTCGACCTCGAACCCCTCCAGCCCCAGATTGACCTCGATGAGCCGGAGGATCACCGGGTCGTCGTCGGCCACCAGGACCCGTACGCGCGCGTCGCTCCCCAAGTGCGTCGCATCATAGCAACGAGGCCCTGCCCGGCCGGTTGCTACCATGGACCGAGCGGCCCCCGTAGCTCAGGGGATAGAGCACTGGTCTCCGGAACCAGGGGCGCAGGTTCGAATCCTGCCGGGGGCACGAAGTCGACGCGCTCACCTCTCAACTGCGCCGTATTTCGACCCCGAGCCACCGTTTGAGCCAGGGGTTGAGCGGGGTCAGGGTGCCGCCCCGCCCCGGGCACCTCCTCCTATCCCACTAGTCCGGGCTTCGGCCGGGTGGCTGCCCTTCCGAACCCTGACCGCTCTGAGCCTGGATCCAGGCTTCAAGGAGAAGCGCCGAGCTCCGGACCGCGGCTTGTTGCTGTTCCGCCGTCATAGGCACCAGGGTCCGGGGGCTGAAGAACAAGTTGGTGTCGAGGCCGTCCCTTGCGGGTCCTCCCCAGCTCGCTCATAACTCCCTCCGTTCCCTGCTCATGGGCGGGCTGCGATCCGGCCGCTTTTAGCCTGGGGCCGCCATGGCCATCCGCCGGACGGCTCGGATCGTGGGCATGGGGTCCCGTCTCACCCAGGCGGATGCGGCAGCGAATCGCTCCTGTATGTGAGGGGCGGGGAGTCCGGGACCCCAACCCGGTCCCTCGAGCTCGAG
>DASQWG010000314.1:0-2638 GCA_035640375.1 Actinomycetota bacterium | reverse complement strand
GCCGGTGGTCAGGGCGGCGGCTGACCCCCCGAACGGGCCGCACCCGCGCTCCTGAGCCCTATGATGTGAGCAGGGCGTGAGCGACATCCCGAGACCGGATCCGGATTCCGTCCCCGACGCCCCGGGGGCGTACCTCTTCCGTGACCACGACGGCCGGGTGATCTACGCCGGCAAGGCCAAGTCCCTCCGCAAGCGTCTGGGCGGGTACTGGGGCCGTCCCCAGCACGCTCGGACCGAGGCCATGCTCGAGGCGGCCGACCGGGTCGAATGGATCGTGGCCTCCGGGGAGGTCGACGCCCTCCACCTCGAGTACAACTTGATCCAGGAGCATCGCCCCCGGTTCAACGTCCGGTACCGGGACGACAAGTCCTACCCGTACCTGGCCCTCACTGTGGCCGAGCGGTGGCCCCGGGCCATGGTCACCCGGTCGAAGCGCCGGAAGGGGATGCGGTCGTTCGGGCCCTACGCGCACGCGTACGCGATCAGGGAGACCCTCGACGCGCTGACCAGGGTCTTCCCCGTGCGGACGTGCTCGAACGGGTTCTTCGACCAGCGCCGCCGGGCCGGCCGCCCCTGCCTCTACTACGACATCGGCCGGTGCGCGGGCCCCTGCGTGCCCGAAAAGACCGGGGTCACCGACCAGATCTACCGCGAGCACGTCGATCGGCTGGCCGACTTCCTGGCCGGGAACCACCGCCCGATCCTCCGGGAGCTCCAGGCCGAGATGGACGCCGCCGCGGCCGCCGAGGAGTACGAGGTGGCGGCCCGGTTCCGCGACCGGCTCACCGCGGCCCGGAAGGCCATCGAGTCCCAGGAGATGGTGCTGTCACCGCGGGAGAACCTCGACGTGGTCGGCCTCGATGAGGACGACCTGGAGGCAGCCTTCCAGGTGTTCTTCGTCCGCCGGGGCCGGGTCACCGGCCGCCGCGGCTGGGTGGTGGACCGGGTCGAGGACCTGGACACGCCGGCGCTGGTGGCCTCCTTCCTGGAGCAGCTGTACATGGAGCGCGACGAGGTGCCGGCCAGGGTGCTGGTCCCCGTGTGGCCCCGGGACCGCGGGGTGCTGGAAACGTGGCTGTCGGGCCGGCGGGGGAGCGCGGTGCGGATCGCCCTGCCCGAGCGCGGCGACAAGCGGCGCCTCCTCCAGGTGGTGACCACGAACGCCAAGGAGGCGTTCCTCCGGCACAAGCTGAAGCGCGCGTCCGACTTCGCGGCCCGCACCCGAGCGCTGGCCGGGCTCGGCGAGAACCTCGGGCTGGCCCAGCCCCCCTTGCGGATCGAGGCGTTCGACGTGTCGAACATCGGACCGACGGCCACGGTCGGCTCTATGGTCGTGTTCGAGGACGGCCTGCCCAAGCGGTCCGACTATCGCCGGTTCGAGATCAAGGGCGTTCCGGGACAGGACGACTTCGCCTCGATGGAAGAGATGCTCCGGCGACGGTTCGCCCGGTACGTCAAGGAGCGGGACGAGCCCGCATCGAAGCGGCGCCGGTTCGCGTACCCGCCGTCGCTGGTGGTGGTGGACGGGGGGCGCGGCCAGCTGAACGTGGCCATCCGGGTCCTGGACGACCTCGATCTCGACATCCCCGCGGTCGGTCTGGCCAAGCGGCTCGAGGAGGTGTACCTCCCCGGGCAACCCGAGCCCCTCCGGATCGAACGCGGCTCGGAGGCGCTGTTCCTTCTCCAGCACGTCCGGGACGAGGCCCACCGGTTCGCCGTCGAGTACCACCGGAAGCTCCGGGAGCGCCGGGCCATGGCCTCGCCCCTCGACGACGTTCCGGGGATCGGGCCGGCCCGGAAGCGAGCGCTCCTCCGGCGGTTCGGTTCGCTGGCTCGGCTGTCTCGGGCCACCGAGGAGGAGATCGCGGCCACCCCGGGCGTGGGGCCCCGGCTGGCCTCCGAGGTCGCCGACCGGCTCCACCGGCCGTCCGAGGCGGCCTCGGCATGACCGCCCAGCCGGCCCGGCGCGACGAGCCCCGCCGGCTCCCCACCGGACCCCAGTTCACGCTGATCACCGGGCTCTCCGGCGCCGGCCGGTCCGAGGCGGCCAAGTGCCTGGAGGACCTGGGCTTCTTCGTGGTGGACAACCTGCCACCGGCCCTGATCCCGAAGATGGCCGAGCTGGTCGAGACCACCGGCGGGCCCCAACGGGTGGCCATCGTGGCCGACGCCCGGGGCGGGAAGTTCTTCGACGACCTGGCCAACGCACTGAACGCCCTCCGGGAGCGGCGGATCGCCACCCGGATCCTGTTCCTGGAGGCCTCGGACGAGGTGTTGGTCAGCCGGTTCGCCGAGACCCGGCGGAAGCACCCCCTGGCACCCGAGAACCGGCGGGAGGAGGGGATCCGGCGCGAGCGGGCCATCATGGAGGTCCTCCGGGGCGAGGCCGACCTGGTCATCGACACCACGGGCCTCACGCCCCACGACCTCCGGGAACGGGTCCGCGAGGCCTTCTCCGTGGCCCCGCCGGAGGCCGGCCTCCAGGTGGCCGTGGTCTCGTTCGGCTATAAGTTCGGCGTGCCCCGCGACGCCGACCTCGTCCTCGACGTGCGGTTCCTACCGAACCCGCACTGGGTCGAGGAACTCCGGCCCCTGCCCGGCACCGATCCGCGCATCCGCGAGTACGTGATGACGCGAC
>DASQWG010000313.1:0-7512 GCA_035640375.1 Actinomycetota bacterium | reverse complement strand
CCGCCGATGGAGGGCGAGGCCCTGATCGAGGTGGAATGGCTGAACCTCGACGCCGCCTCGCACCGCCAGCTCCGGGAGGAGCAGGGCGGCGATGTGGAGGCGATGCGGCGCCGGGTCCTGGAGATCGTCCGTGAGCGAGGCAAGCTCCACAACCCGATCACCGGCTCGGGCGGCATGTTGATCGGGACCGTCCGGGAGGTGGGGGAGCGGCGGACCGACCTCCGTCCTGGCGACCGGATCGCCACTCTCGTGTCACTCACGCTGACCCCCCTGGCCCTCCAGGACGACCTGGCCGGGTGGGACGGCTCGGAACAGATCCGGGCCAGTGGCCAGGCGATCCTGCCCGAGACGGCGCCGTTCGCCCGGCTCCCCGAGGACCTGTCCGACGCCCTGGCCCTGGCCCTGTTCGACGTGGCCGGAGCCCCGGCGCAGGTGGCCCGGCTGGCGCCCGGTCGCCGGGCCGCGTTGGTGCTCGGCGCCGGCGGGAAATCCGGACTGCTGTCGATGGCGGCGGCCCGGGGGCGGTCGGAAAGGGTCCTGGGGCTGGTTCCGGACGACCGTGAGGCCGAGGCGGTCCACCGGCTTGGGTTCGACGACGTCGTCGTTGCCGACGCCACCGACCCGATCAGCGCTCTCGCCGCTGCCCAGGATGCGTTTGACGGTGGGGACGGAGGGGTGGCGGACCTCGTGGTCAGCTGCGTGAACGTGCCCGGGGCCGAGGCCGCGGCCATCCTCCTGACCGAAGAGCGGGGCACCGTGTGCTTCTTCTCCATGGCCACGTCGTTCACCGCCGCCGCGCTCACGGCGGAAGGGCTCGGGAAGGATCTGACGATGGTGATCGGGTCCGGCTACGTGCCCGGCCACGCCGCGGCTGCGCTCGACCTGGTGCGATCCGAGCCGGAGCTCCGGGCGGTCCTCGAGGAACGGATCGGTTCGTGATCGAGCGAGTCCCCCTGGTCACGGAACGTCTTCGGCTGGAGCCGATCGGGCCCGAGCACGTAGAGGACCTGTGGCGAGCCACCGAGGCGTCGCTCCCCGAGCTCCGGCCGTGGATGTTCTGGGCCGCCCAGGCCGACCTGGCCTCGACCCGCGCCTTCGCGGAGGGGGCGGTGGAGGAGTGGGACCAGGGCCTGGGCTTCCACTTCGCGATCCGAGACCAGGCGGGACTGGCCGGCGCGGTCGGGCTCGAGGTCCCGGTTCCGGTACGGCGGCTGGGCGAGCTCGGGTACTGGGTGGGGTCGGATCGAGCCGGCCGTGGGTACGCCACGGAGGCCGGCGCGGCCGTGCTCCGGTTCGGGTTCGAGACGGTCGGCCTGTATCGCCTGGAGCTCCGGGCCGGCGTCGACAACATGGCCAGCCAGCGGGTGGCCGAGAAGTTGGGGTTCCGGTGGGAGGGCACGCTCCGGCAGGGATGTCCGCTGGCCGACGGAGCGTACGACGGTTACCTATACGGGCTGCTCTCCACCGATCCACGGTCGGGCTGGTACCCTCGCCCGGCGTGAGCGACCTCCGAATCGCCATCGACCAACACCTCCCGCGGGTCCGTACCGACCTGGAGCGACTGATCCGGATCCCCTCGGTGTCGTTCCCCGGCTTCGACCCCACGACCGTGCGCCGGTCGGCCGAGGCCACCGCCGAGATCCTCGACGCCTCGGGGCTGCAGGGCGTGCGCCTGCTCGAGCTCGAGGGGGTCCCGCCGGCGGTCCTCGGAGAGCACCCCGCGCCGGGCGGGACACCGACCGTGCTCCTGTACGCCCACCACGACGTCCAGCCGCCCGGCGATGAGGCCGAATGGGAATCGCCCCCGTTCGAGCCGACCGAGCGAGATGGACGGTTGTTCGGCCGGGGCGCGTGCGACGACAAGGCCGGCATCGCCATGCATCAGGCGGCGGTACTGGCACACGGCTCGGCGCCGCCTGTGGGCGTGAAGGTGTTCATCGAAGGCGAAGAGGAGGTCGGCTCGCCCAACCTCGACCGGTTCTTGGAGCGCTTCCACGAGGACCTGGCCGCGGACGTGATCATCCTGGCCGACGCCACGAACTGGCGGATCGGTGTGCCGGGTCTCACCACGAGGCTGCGTGGCCTGGTGGACTGCGAGGTCGAGGTTCGCACGCTCGACCACGCCGTCCACAGCGGCATGTACGGGGGGCCGTTCCCCGAAGCGCTCACCGCGCTGTCTCGACTGCTGGCCACGCTCCACGACGACCGAGGCGACGTCGCCATCGAAGGCCTACACCGCGGCGAGGCCGATCCGCTCGACCTCACGGAGGCCGAGCTGCGGGAACAGACCGGCGTCCTCGAAGGCGTGGAGGCGATCGGCCGGGGCAACCTGACCGAGCGTCTGTGGACCCGCCCGTCCGTGTCCGTGCTGGGGATCGATGCGCCCCGGATCCGGGAAGCCGGCAACGTGCTGGTCCCCGCGGCGCGGGCCAAGGTCAGCCTCCGGCTCGCTCCCGGCGAAAACCCGGAGCGGGCCATGGCCGCCCTGGTTCGCCACCTCGAGTCGAACGCGCCGTGGGGGGCCAGGGTGACGGTGACGCCCGGCGCCTCGGCCTGGCCGTTCGCCGTCGAGGCCCGCGGGGCGGTCTTCGACGCGGCCCGCCGAGCGTTCCGCGAGGGCTGGGGGGCGGAGCCGGTCGACATCGGCTCAGGCGGCACCATCCCCTTCGTCAAAGCGTTCGCCGCCACCTTCCCGGACGCGGCCATCCTCCTGGTCGGCGTGGAGGATCCCGACGGGCGGGCCCACGGAGCCAACGAGAGCCTCCTGCTGGAGGACTTCCGCAAGGGCTGCGTGGCCGAGGCGATCCTCCTCAGCGAGCTGGCGGACGCCGCCGGGGGATGACAGGACCCCCCGGTCGGGGGATGGTCGGGACACTTCGCCCGGTGTAGAAACGGCCTCGGCCGAACCTCCCCCGGGCCGGGGAGGTCTCGCTGCGCGTTCGGGTCGATGCCGTTCACTCCCACTGGGTCCCCAAGCCCGGCGGTGGCCGACGGCGGATGGCCATCCTGTCCGACCGGGATGCCGCGCGCTGGCACCGGCTGGCCGGGGCCGTTGCGGCGATCGTCGAGCCTCGCCTGTCGTCCTCGGTGCTGGCGAACCGGGCGGTGGGGCCGGGGCCTTCATGGCGTCTCGCCCCATTCCGGCCGGCGCTGGCCCAGGCCCGGCGGTTGGCGCGGGCGCTGCCGGGCCCGGTGATCCTCCGGACCGACGTGGCCGAGTTCTACCCGAGCGTGCGACCGGCCGTGCTGTTCGACGCGCTGGGACGGCTCGGGGTGCCCGCGGAGGTCGCCTGGGCCGTGGCCGACCTCGTCGAGGGATGGGGGAGCGAGGGCTCCTTCGGGCTGCCGATCGGTCCGCCGGGATCGGCGGTCATGGCCAACGCCGTGCTGGCGTCGGCGGACGGCGCCCTGGCGCGTCGTCCCTTCCTCCGATGGGTGGACGATTACCTGGTCTCGACGCCCGGCGGTCGGGGTGCGGAGGACACCCTGGACCGGCTCCACGATGCCCTGGGCCGCCTGGGGCTCCGCCTGGCTCCGTCGAAGACCGGCTTCCTCGAGCCGGGTCCCGGCGTCGGTTGGCTCTGCGCATCCGGCGGGTGAGCCGCCGGTAGAATCGCCGCGCCGCGTGAAGACCCTCTATCGCGCCACACGCGTTCACACCATGACCTTTCCGCCCGAGGGCGAATGGGTCCTGATCGACGAGCGCCACGTCGAACGCGTGGGGACCGGGAACCCGCCACCGGCCGATCGGACCGTGGAGCTCCCGGGCACCACGATCCTGCCGGGCTTCGTCGACGCCCACGTCCATCTCTCGGGGACAGGGATGGCCCTGGCCGGCCTCGACCTCTCGGGAGCCCGATCCCGGAAGGAGGCGCTCGACAGCATCCGAGCGTATCCGGGAACGGAGGCCGCCCTGGGCCAGGGCTTCGACGAGACGCGGTGGCCCGATCCCGGCCTGCCGACCCGCGCCGACCTCGACGCGGTGGCACCGGATCGGCCCGTGCTGTTGATCCGTGCCGACGGCTACGTGAGCGTGGTCAACACGGCCGTGCTCGGGGCGGCCACGGTCGAGGGGCTGGAGGGCGTGGAGCGCGACGAGGCCGGCGAGCCCACCGGCCGGCTGCGCGGCGAGGCCAACGCCATGGCCCAGCTGTGGTACTTCGAGATGCTGGCGGACCGCGACCTCGAAGAGGCGCAGCTGCGGGCGGCCGGGCTGGCGGCCTCCCGGGGCGTGACGTGCGTGCACGAGATGGCGATCCCGGACAAGCGGGGACGCCGGGACATCGAGGTGCTGCTGGGCCACGCCGAGGACCTCCCGGTCGATCTCGTCACGTACGTGGCGGACCGGGACCTGCCCTGGGTCGTGGGGGACCTGGGACAGCACCGCATCGGCGGCGACCTGTTCCTGGACGGCTCGATCGGGGCCCATACCGCGGCACTGTCGAAGCCGTATGCCGATGCCCCCACGAGCGGGGCGCTGGCGTACGAGGACGACGAGCTGGCCGAGTTCCTGCACAACGCCCACCTGGCGGGGCTCCAGGCCGGGCTCCACGTGATCGGGGACGCCGCCATCGAGCAGTCGCTTCGGGTCTGGGAGCGGGTGTACGGGACGCTGAGCACGAGGGAGCGGCGTCACTTCCGGGCCCGACGCCACCGACTGGAACACTTCGAGATGGCCTCGGGCGGGCAGGTGGAGCGGGCCGGGGCCCTGGGCCTGGCCATCTCGATCCAGCCGGCGTTCGACGCCACCTGGGGGCATCCCGGAGGGATGTATGAGCTGAGGCTGGGAGAGGAGCGTGCGGCCGCCATGAACCCCTTCCGCACGGAGGTGGCTCGGGGGTTGGAGGTGGGGGCCGGCTCGGACACGCCGGTGACCCCGCTGGACCCGATGCTGGCCATCTGGTCGCTCGAGCATCACCACGACCCCGGGCAGCGGATGAGCCGGCTGGAGGCCGTTCGCCTGTGCACGATCGGGGCCGCACGGCTGGCCCACCTCGAGAAGAAGGGGCAGCTCGAGCCCGGCGCCGCCGCGGACCTCGCCGCGTTCGAGGCCGACCCCATGGAGGCCGAGGACGTGCGCGGCCTTCGCCCCGTCCTCACGGTCTCGCGCGGCCGCGAGGTGTACGCTCGCTGAAGCCATGATCGAACCGCTGCCCGCGGCCGACGCTCCGCCCGCGGTCCCGCCTCGGCGCCGACCGTGGCGGAGCATCGTGGTGATCCTCCTCGCCGCCGCGCTAACGGCCGGTGGCTTCTGGTTCCTGACCCGACCCCGGGGCCCCGACGTGGCCCTGGCCCTCGGCTTCGAGGAGGGGGACACCTATCGGTACCGCCTGACGATGGTGACCGACGGCACCATCGAGACGGCCCTGGTCGATCTCCCCATGGACGGCGACGTGACCCAGACCGTCACGTACCACGTGGTCGAGGTGGCCGCCGACGGTGCGGCCACGATCGAGGTGGGCATCGACGAGGTCAAAGGGTCCTTCGCCGGGCAGGAGATCCCGGTCACGGAGCAGATGCGGGTTCGGATGGTGATCGGCCCCGACGGCGAGCTCCGCGAGGTGGACGGGCGACCGGTCCCCGAGGCGCTCCAGCAGGGTTGGGCCGATCCCACCGGCGCCGGCGGGCTGCCCGGGATGCAGAGCTTCCCACTGCTTCCCGATGGGCCGGTCGGGCCCGGGGACGAATGGGTCAAGGAGGTGGTTCACCCCCTGCCGTTCGGCGACGGGGAGGTCCGGCTGCATGCCGAGAACGAGTTCGTCCGGTACGACGACATCGGCCAGGTCCGCGCCGCGGTGATCGAGAGCGAGATCACCTCGCCGATCGATTGGACAATCGACGTGGCGGAGCTCGCCGAGCTCGGGAAGCAGTTCGACGGCTCCGGCGAGGGGTTCGCCGAGATCGAGGAGATGCCGACCACCATCGCCTACCGGGGCCAGGTCCTGCAGGACCAGACAACCTGGCTGGACCCCGACCGGGGGGAGATGGTGCGATCGGAGCTGTCCGGCGAGTTCGACATCACCACGCGGACCCGCGGTGGCCGGGGGATCGGCGCCCTCGTGAGCGCGGTTCCTGTCCGCATGTACGGAGAGATGCAGGTCACCATGGAGCGGATCGGGGCCTGATCGGTCGCCGGTCGCCGCGCACTCCCGTAGCCTTCGCCCGATGAAGCGACGCCTCGATATGGGCGTGATCCTCCTGCTCACGCCGATCCTGTGGGGCGCCACGTTCCCCGCCGCCAAGGTCGGCCTGGAGGCCATCGGGGTGTTCCCGTTCATGTTCTGGACCCGGCTCCTCGGCTTCGTCACGATCCTGCTGGCGGTGCCGATCGTGGCCAGGGGACGGATCACCCGCGAGGCCGTCGGTCGCGTGGCCGGCCCGGGAGTCATCCTCGGCGCATTGATCTTCGTGGCCTACGTGCTGCAGACCGAAGGCCTGGCCCGGACCACAGCCACCAACGCCGGGTTCATCACCGGCCTCTACGTGGTGGTCACCCCGCTGCTTGGCCTGGCGTTGTTCCGTCGGAGGGTTCGGGGCGCGGCTTGGGCGGCCGCGCTGGTCTCCGTCCTGGGGATGGCACTGCTGTCGGTGCCGGCGCTGGACGACCTCCGTCCGAAGTCGGGTGACCTCCTCGTCCTGGCCTCGGCGGTCGGGTGGGCGGGCCACGCCGTGGGGGTGGGGTACTTCGCCGGGCGTCACCCCACGATCCTGCTGTCGCTCGCCCAGATGGCCGCCACGGCGGCGTTCCACCTCGGGGCCCTGCCGTTCACCGAGGCCCGGGCGCCCGGCACCGGCGAGGTGTGGCTGATGCTGCTGATCACCGGGGTGCTCGGCTCAGGGGTGGCCTACACGCTCCAGGTCGTTGCGCAGCGCACGATCACCGCCACCCGGGCCGTGGTGATCCTCGCCGGTGAGTCGGTGGCCGCGGCGGCGATCTCGTACGTGTGGCTGGACGAGCGGCTCCTGGCCCACCAGTGGGTCGGGGCCGCGCTGGTGCTGGCGGCCATGGCCATCTCCGAGCTGTCCGCGCGCCGCGCCGACCTCACGGCCGAACTGTCGGCGCCAGCGGGGTAGAGACCCGTGCCGATCGCCCGAACCCCGCGGCCACGGCAATCCCCAGCAACAATCCCGAGCCGATCAGGCCGGCTTCGGCGTTGGCGACGAGGCGAAGGAGGATCGCGCCCGGGAGCCATCCGTACTCGCCCGCGTAGATGGCCACATAGACGATCGTCAGGAGGAGGGGGAGGATCCCCAGAACCGCGACCCTGCTCCAGCCGTACTCGATAGGCCTGGTGGGGAGGGAGACGCCCAGGCCGAAGGCGACGCCCGCGGCGACGGCCGCCACGGCGATGAGGATGACGGGTCCGACGCTCAACCGAAAGCTCACCGCGAACTGCTCGCGATAGCGGGCCAGGAGCTCGAACGTCGCCCAGAGGAGGAGCAGGGCGAGAAGGACCAGGCCGAACCGAGCCAGGAGGAGCCACGCGCCCTCCCGATCGCGGTCTCCTCGTG
>DASQWG010000312.1:0-2344 GCA_035640375.1 Actinomycetota bacterium | reverse complement strand
GCACCCGGATGTTCCTGACCCGCGAGGGGGACTTCGACGACGCGATCCGAGCCCACCGGGAGGTCTTCGGCGAGGTCCGGCCCGCTGCGACGGCCGTGGTGGTGTCGGCCCTGATCGAGCCCTGGGCGCTCGTGGAGATCGAAGCCGACGCGGTGCTGGCTCGGTGAGCGATGGGGTCCGGCTCATCTACTCGCCGGAGCTGGTCCGGTACGACCACGGGCCCGAGCATCCGCTGAAGCCGGTCCGGGTCCTGCTGACCCGGGAGCTGATCGCCACATACGGTCTGCTGGACGGCGATTCGGTGGCCGAGACCCCGGCCCGGGTGGCCACGGACGACGAGCTCCGGCTGGTGCACACCGCGCCATATATCAAGGCCGTCATGGCCGCGGGCCGCGGCGAGCCGGGGGACTGGTGGCGGTTCGGGTTCGGGCCCGGCGACAACCCGATCTTTCCGGACATGCACGAGGCCTCGGCCCGGGTCGCGGGGGCCTCGCTGGTGGCGGCCGAGGCGGTCCGCGACGGGACCGCGGAGCACGCGTTCAGCCCGGCCGGCGGTCTCCACCACGCCATGCCCGAGCGGGCCTCGGGGTTCTGCGTGTACGACGACCCCGCGCTGGCCATCGCCTGGTTGCTCGAGCACGGGGTCGAGCGGGTGGCGTACGTCGACGTCGACGTGCATCACGGCGACGGTCCCCAGGCGATCTTCTGGGAGGACCCGCGGGTGCTCACGATCTCGATCCACGAGTCCGGGCGCTACCTGTTCCCCGGGACCGGGTTCACCGACGAGCGGGGCGGTGGCGACGCCGAGGGAACGAAGGTCAACGTGCCGCTCCCGCCGGGCACCGGCGACGAGGGGTGGCTCCGGGCCTTCCGCGAGGTGGTCCCGCCACGGGTCCGCGACTGGCGGCCGGACGTGCTGGTGACCCAACTCGGTTGCGACACCCACCACACGGACCCGCTGGCCCACCTCACGCTCTCCACCGCGGCGTACCGGGAAGCCGCGGTCGTCCTCCACGGGCTGGCCCACGAGGTGGCGGGTGGCCGGTGGCTGGCCACCGGCGGGGGTGGCTACCAGTGGGCCCGCGTGGTCCCTCGGGCATGGACGCTGTACTTCGCCGAGATGGCCGAGCGGCCGGTCGACGACGATCTCCCGCCCGACTGGCTCGAGCTCGCGGTCCGGGAGTCGGGGATCACGGTGCCCGACACGCTGTCCGAGGAGGCACCGGCGGCCTCGGACGACCTCGCAGCCATCGATCGCGTCGTCGAGGCGGCCCGCCGGTGAGGGCCACGAAGCTGGTCTGCACGATCGGGCCGGCCACGGAGTCCCGGGTCGCCGAGCTGATCGAGGCCGGTATGGACGTGGCCAGGATCAACTGTTCGCACGGCACGCGGGAAGACCACGACCGGTTGCTCAGGGCGGTCCGGGCCGCGATGACGGACACCGGCCGGCGGGTAGGGGTGATGGCGGATCTGTCGGGGCCCAAGGTCCGGCTCGGTGAGCTCGGGGACGGCGAGGTCACCCTGGAGCCGGGCGAGTCATTCACGCTCAGGACCGAGGGACTCGGGGATGCGGTCGGCGCGCCCACTACCCACCCCGGGCTGGCCGGGGAACTGGAGGCTGGGGACCGGGTCCTCCTGTCCGACGGCGCCGTCGAGCTCCGCGTGGTGCGGACGGCCGGGAGACAGGTCGCCACCGAGGTCGTCCGGGGCGGCACGGTTCGATCCCGGGCCGGGGTGAACGTGCCCTCGGAGCGGCTGTCGATCCCGGCCATCACCCCGAAGGACGAGGAAGACCTGGCGTGGGCGGTTCTGGCCGAGGTGGACATGGTCGCCCAGTCGTTCGTCCGAGCGGCCTTCGACGTCCGCGCCCTGGCGGGGCTGATCGGGGACCCGCGCCCGGTCCTGGTGGCCAAGATCGAGACGAAGCCGGCGGTCGAGGACGCCGCCGCGATCATGCGGGCCGCCGACGGCGTCATGGTGGCCCGCGGTGATCTCGGCGTGGAGATGGCCCTCGAGGAGATCCCGTTGCACCAGAAGCGCCTGGTCAGCCTGGCCAACCGGGCCGCGATCCCCGTGGTCGTGGCGACCCAGATGCTCGAGTCGATGACCGCCTCGCCGCGGCCGACCCGCGCCGAGGCCGGCGACGTGGCCGGGGCGGTGTTCGACGGCGCCGATGCGATCATGCTCTCGGGCGAGACCGCCATCGGGCAGTACCCGGTGGAGGCGGCCCGGACCGCGGCGCGGATCCTGCAGGCCGCCGAGACCGCCGGAGCGGAGTTCCTGCCCACCGGCAGGGAGCCCGACGCCCTCGATCTCGAGGAACTGCCCCTGGCCACGGCGGCCG
>DASQWG010000311.1:0-2256 GCA_035640375.1 Actinomycetota bacterium | reverse complement strand
AATGAGGTGGAGCTACCGGGTGTCGGCGTCCGCCACGAGTTCATCACCGAAGACGGAAACCGGGTGGGGGTCGTCTCTCACCGTTCCGGTCGCCGCGAGATCTATCTGGCCGACGCCGAGGATCCAGACCGGTTCAGGCGGGCCCTGCGCCTGAGCGAGGAGGACGCCCGGACCCTCGCCGAGATCCTGGGAGCGTCCCGCGTCGCGGCAGAGCTGGCCGCTCTGCAACAGACGATCGAGGGGCTGGCCATCGACTGGCTTCCGGTGCGCGAGGACTCCCCCTATGCGCACCGCCCGATCGGCGCCGCTCGGGTCCGGACGCGCACGGGGGTGTCTGTCGTGGCCGTCCTCCGGGGCGACCAGGCCATCGCGGCACCCGGCTCGGAGGTGGAGATGGAACCGGGCGACTACCTCGTGGTGGTCGGGACACCCCGGGGGATCGAACAGGTCGTCGAGGTCCTTCGGTCCGGATAACTTTCCATGGAGAGCGCCGGTGTCCTGATCGAGCTCGGCGCTGTAGTCGTCGGCCTGGCCATCCTGGCTCGTCTGGCCAGCCGGTTGGCGATCCCAGCGATCCCTCTGTACCTGCTGGCCGGGTTGGCCTTCGGAGAGGGAGGGCTGCTTCCCCTGGTCACCACCGCTGAGTTCATCGAGATCGGGGCGGAGATCGGGCTGATCCTCCTGCTGCTCAGCCTGGGCTTGGAGTATTCGGCTCGAGAGCTGGTCTCTACGCTCAGGGCGCAGGCCCCCGCAGCGTTCGTGGACATCGCCCTCAACTTCTCCCCAGGCTTTCTGGCCGGCCTCATCCTGGGGTGGGGAGTACTGCCCGCCGCCGTGCTCGGCGGCGTTACCTACGTGTCCTCCTCGGGGGTCGTCGCCAAGCTGCTCCACGACCTGGGCCGTGTGGGCAACCGGGAGACCCCGGTGGTCCTGTCCATCTTGGTGATCGAGGACTTGGCCATGGCCGTGTACCTCCCGATGCTGGCCGGTCTCCTGATCGGAGGGGTCACGGCTTCGGGCCTCATCACCGCCGCCGTGGCCGTCGCCGGGGTGGTGGTGTTCCTGGCGATCGCCCAGCGGGTCGAGGTCGGCCTCAGCAGGGTGCTGTTCAGCCACTCCGACGAGGCCCTCCTGCTCACGATCCTGGGGCTGGCCGTCCTGGTGGCGGGGATCGCCGAATTGGTCCAGGTCTCCGCGGCGGTCGGAGCGCTGCTCGTGGGGATCGCCCTCTCCGGCCCGGCCGCCAAAGGGGCCCGAGCCCTGCTGACGCCACTGCGTGACTTCCTGGCCGCGATCTTCTTCGCGTTCTTCGGTCTCAGCGTGGACCCGAGCCAGATTCCCGGCGTGCTGGGGCCGGCGCTGGCTCTGGCCCTCCTCACCGCGGCCACGAAGTTCGCGACCGGCTGGTGGAGCGCCCGCCGGGCGGGCGTCGGGCCGCGCGGACGGGCACGGGCCGGAGCGACCCTGATCCCCCGGGGGGAGTTCTCGATCGTGATCGCGGGGATCGCGGTTGCGAGCGGGCTGGGCACGGATGTCGGTGCTCTGTCGATCGCCTACGTCCTCGTGCTCGCGGTGGTCGGTCCGGTGGCGGCCCGGGTCTCGGAGCCAATCGCCGAGCGGGTGTTGTCGGCGAGGCCGGCAGCGGCTCCGGACCTGCGCCTCAGCCCAAACCGAACAGCGCAACTCCCTCCGGGGCAGCCGGAGCGGCCGCAAGACCGGGTTCGAGAGGAACCGGAGGCTGACTCGGGGAGGAAGAGGTGATCAAGGCGCACGTGCTCATCCAGGCGAATCCCGGGAAGACCGGGTCGGTGGCAGGCCCTGAACCCAGGTGAAGGAGGTGATCTCATCGCACGGGGTGACGGGGCCTTAAAACGTCGTGGCGCTGGCCGAAGCTGACAACCTCGAAGAGTTGAGTCGGCGAGTGATCGGCAGTTGGCGCGTGCTGCGGCGTCGGGAGACCGGGAACGGGCCGTGGAGGAGGCTCGTCACGCGCTCGGTGCTTTCGAGCGGCTCGGAGCGACGCGAGACGCCGACCTCGCGGCCAGCTTCCTCCGGGAGCTCGGAGTGGGAGGGAGGACCGGGCCCAAGCTCGTCGGAGACCTGAGCAAGCGAGAAGTGGAGGTCCTACGACTCCTGGGCTACGGCCTGACCAACGCCGAGATCGCCGCTCGTCTGTACATCAGCACCAAGACCGTCGCCACCCACGTCGGCAATGTCTTCGGCAAGCTGAACGTGCGAAATCGCGCCGAGGCGGCC
>DASQWG010000310.1:0-2336 GCA_035640375.1 Actinomycetota bacterium | reverse complement strand
CGCGGACTCGTGTCGGGATCAACCGCGTCGAGGATGTACCACGTCGAGACCTCGCGCTCGTCGACCCGCGCCACCGCGACGTGGCTTCCCTGCGGCGACCACCAGAAGCCTTCCGGCCGGCCCATCTCCTCGGCGGCCACGAACTCGGCGAGGCCCCAGGTCACGTCCGGGTCGTCCTCCGACGCGAGCACGCGATCCTCTTCGTCCAGATCGATGACGTGGAGCGCGCCACCAGCGACGTAGCCGACCCGCCGACCGGTCGGATCGATCCTGGGATCGAACACCGGCTCGACCGCAGGCAGCCGATGCGATCCGCCGTTCACGAGGTCGGCCAGGTAGAGCTTCCCGCCGACCGAAAAGGCCGCAACCGACACGGCTCGGTCCGTCGAGTACACCACGACGCCTTCGGCCCGCTCCCTGGCCCGCTCGCGCCTGGCCAGCTCCTCGGGCGGCAGGTCGTCCTGCTCGGCCTGACCCTCGCGAGGATCGAACACCAGGCGCTCCCGAGCTGCGGGGAGGTCGAGAACCCACAGCCCCATCACGGGGTCGTCGCCGGCGAACGACCGCAGGAAGGCCACCCTGGACCCATCCGGCGAGATCCTGAAGGACCGAGGGCGGCCCAGGGTGAACCGCTGGGTCCTGGCCTGTTGTCGCGGGAACTCGTCTCCCGCCATGGTGGCGACGGGGTCGGCCGGGCGCATCCGCGTAGCCTAGCGGGCTCGCTCCTGGTCCCAGGACCTGGGGGCTCCGCCGCCCGGGCTGATCGTCTCCGAGGAGAGCGGGCCCGTCATCGAGCCTCCTTGGGGATCACCCTGCTCACCGACAGCGTGGCCCCGCCCGGATCGCGGAGCACCGCGGTCCTCCCGACCGAAGCGTCGAACGCCGGGGCGATCACCGAGCCGCCCAGCCGGGCGGCACGGTCGGCCGCCTCGTCGACATCGTCGACCCAGAACTCGATGCTCCAGTGCGCTCGAGCAGCCTTCACCGACGCGGAGGACCAACCACCGTTCGCCTCATGTGCTCAGAGCACCGGGAGAGATTGCTGGAAGCGGAAGAGGTTGTCCGGGTCGTACCGGGCCTTCACCTGCAGGAGACGATCCAGGTTCGCGCCGTAGTAGGCGGAGGCCCAATCCGTCAGATCGGGATCCGGGAAGTTGGGGAACACCCCACCGGTACCGAGCGCGTGGACGGTCTCCCAGGACCGGGTGGCCCAGTCGTGGGCCGCATCCCGCTCGGAGGGCGATGCGTCCGGGCCGACCTCGGCGGCGTGTTTCAGCCAGTAACGATGGTCCCGATGGACGAAGGCCGTGGCGTCCGCCGGCACGCGGTTGTAGGCGCCACCCCACGGCGAGAAATCCAGCTCCCTGGACTGGCCGGCCACGCGTCCGTCGAGGAACGTCGCGAGGAGCCCTTCGATGGCCTCCCCTGTGAGCGGGTGGTCGAAGAACTCGGACCGGATGTACCGGGCACCTCGCAGCTCCTGACCCGGAGCATCCCCCGCCCGCGTAGCACGCTCCGCCCAGTACCGCACCGTCTCCCGGAAAGACGTGTGGTGACGAGCGGCCGACACTGGATCAGCGCCTGTCCTGGTGACGAACCGGATCGATGAGCCCCTCGGCATCTGACTCGCTGCCGAGCATGACCCCGAAGACCTCGACCGACGGCGGCTCGTCGATGTCGGCACCGGCCCCGATCACCAGGCTGGCCGCGAGCTCGTCCGGCGCCGCTGGAGACCAGGACATCCAGGCCTCGATCACGGCCGGGGCCCGAGATACCGGCCAGGCGAGGTGGAAGTTCGTCGCGTCCGGGGCCGGGACGATCCCGAGGGTCAGCTCGGTGACCACGCCGAAGCTACCGGGCCCGCCTCCACGGAGCGCCCAGAAGAGGTCCTCGTCGTGCTCATCGTCGCACTCGAGGACCTGGCCACCGGCCACGACGATCTCCGCTCCGAGCAGGTGATCGGACGTGAGCCCGTGCTTCCGCCCGATGATCCCGAGGCCTCCACCGAGGGTGAGTCCTGCGACGCCCACCGACGGGCAGGACCCGCCGGGGATCGCGACGCCCTCGTCGAGGAGCGCGTCGTATACCTCGCGGAGCGACGTCCCTCCCCCCACCGTGACCCGCCCATCCGAAACCTCGGCCGAACGAATCGGCGTGACGTCGATGAGGAGGCCATCGGTGGACGAACGGCCGCCGAAACAGTGCCCGCCGCCACGGGTCCCAACCGCCATCCCATGCCGATGGGCGAACCGGATCGCCTCGGCCACATCCTCCGAGTTCCCGCATCGGACCACCGCCTGCGGACGAACGTGATCGAACCGAGCGTTGCGCGCCCG
>DASQWG010000309.1:0-3874 GCA_035640375.1 Actinomycetota bacterium | reverse complement strand
CCACCGGTCAATGGCGGCGTCGACGCCGGCCTCGGGGTCGGTGGCCCCGGCCCGGCGGACCTCCTCGACGAACTGGGCCCGGCGGCCTTCCATCAATTCGGCCACCCGGTACAGGACCTGGCCCCGGTTGTACGGAGTCTTCCCCGACCACCCCGGCAGCGCGGACCGGGCCGCCCGGACCGCCTCCCGGAGGTCCTTCCTCGACGCCCGGGCTACCCGGGCCACGACCTCGCCGTCGCCGCCGACCGCCGGGTACGACCGCCCGGACTCCGACCGCGGGAAGTCGCCCCCGATGTACAGCTTGTAGGTCTTCCGGACCGAGAGGCGGCCGCGCTCAGCCGGCACGGCCGTCCTCCTCGAACTCGAGGTACGGCTCGAGGCCGTGGAGGCCGCCCTCGCGGCCGAACCCCGACTCCTTGTACCCGCCGAACGGGCTCGAGGGGTCGAACCGGTTGTACGTGTTCGCCCAGATCACGCCGGCCCGGAGCCGCGAGGTCATCCACAGGATCCTCGACCCCTTCTCGGTCCACACGCCGGCCGACAGGCCGTACGGGGTGTTGTTGGCCTTCTCCAGGGCCTCCTCGGGGGTGCGGAACGTGAGGATCGACAGCACCGGACCGAAGATCTCCTCGCGGGCGATCCGGTGCGACTGGGCCACGCCGGTGAACAGGGTCGGCCGGAACCAGTATCCGCGGGCCGGGAGGTCGCAGGCGGGCTGGTAGATCTCGGCGCCCTCCTCCACCCCGGCATCCACCAGCTCCTCGATCTTCTGCAGCTGCTGCTTCGAGTTGATGGCGCCGATGTCGGTGTTCTTGTCGAGGGGGTCACCGACCCGCAGCGTGGCCAGCCGGTCCTTCAACCGCTCCAGGACCGGCTCGAACACCGACTCCTGGACGAACAGCCGCGACCCCGCACAGCACACGTGGCCCTGGTTGAAGTAGATGCCGTTGACGATGCCCTCGACGGCCTGATCGAGGGCGGCGTCCTCGAACACGATGTTGGCGGCCTTGCCCCCGAGCTCGAGCGTGAGGTGCTTCCCGGTCCCGGCCACGGCCCGCTGGATGATCTTGCCGACCTCGGTCGAGCCCGTGAACGCCACCTTGTCCACCGCCTCGTGGGTGACGACGTTCGACCCGGTCTGGCCGGCCCCGGTGACCACGTTCACCACACCCGGCGGGAGGTCGGCCTCCTGGATCACCTCGGCCAGGAGCAGCGCGGTCAGCGGGGTGGTCTCGGCCGGCTTGAGTACCACGGTGTTGCCAGTGGCCAGTGCGGGGGCCACCTTCCACGCCGCCATCAGCAGCGGGAAGTTCCACGGGATCACCTGGCCGGCCACGCCCAGCGGCCTGGGGAGGCGCCCGGGGAAGGCGTACTCGAGCTTGTCGGCCCACCCCGCGTAGTAGAAGAAGTGGGCCGCGGCCAGGGGCACGTCGACGTCGCGGGACTCCTTGATCGGTTTGCCGCCATCGATCGTCTCCAGGACCGCGAACTCCCGGCTGCGCTCCTGGATCTGGCGAGCGATCCGGTACAGGTACTTGGCCCGTTCCCGGCCGGGGAGATCCCGCCAGGCCTCGGCCCAGGCGTCCCGGGCCGTGCTCACCGCGAGGTCGACGTCCTCCGGGCCGGCCTCGGACACCTCGGCCAGCCGCTCCTCAGTGGCCGGGTTGATCGTGTCGAACCATCGGCCGCTCTTCGGCTCGACGAACTCACCCCCGATGAACAGGCCGTAGCGGTCCTCGATGCGGACGATCTCGGAGGACTCCGGCGCCGAGGCGTAGGCGAACGGGGTCCGTTCGGCCAGGGCGCTGGACGCCGCGGCGTCCCGGCGCTCCAGGTCGTCGCGCTTCCGCTTCGGCATCAGTCGACCGTGAAGTAGTCGGGGCCCTGGTACCGGCCCTCTCGCTCCTTCCGGATCTGCATCAGCAGGTCGTTGAGGAGCGTCGAGGCCCCGAACCGGAACCGATCGGGGGTGAGCCACTCGGGCCCGAGGGTTTCGTGGAGGATCACCAGGTAGATCCAGGCCTCCTTGGCCTTGCGGATGCCGCCGGCGACCTTCACGCCGACGGTGCGCCCGGTCTGGCGGTGGAAGTCGCGGACTGCCTCCATCATGCACAACGCCCCCGGGGGGGTGCTGCTGGAGGCGATCTTCCCGGTCGAGGTCTTGATGAAGTCCGCGCCGGCGGCCATAGCCAACATCGAGGCCTTCCGGACCTGGTCGTACGACCCCAGCTCGCCGATCTCCAGGATCACCTTGAGGTGCGCGGAGCCGCAGGCCTCCTTCGACCGCACCACCTCCTCGAACGCCTGGTGGTACCGGCCGGACAGGAACGCCGATCGGTTCAGCACGATGTCGATCTCGTCGGCCCCCCACCGGACCGCCTGCCGGATCTCATCGAGCCGTTCTTCCAGCGGCGCCAGTCCGGAGGGGAAGCCCCCGGCCACGCTGGCCACGCTGACCCCCGTTCCGCGGAGCCGCTCGGCCGCCACGGGCACCAGGGCCGGGTACACGCACACCGCGGCCACCGATGGGATCGTGGGGTCCGTGGGATCGGGGCGGACCGCCTTCGAGCACACCGCGGTGACCTTCCCGGGCGTGTCGGCCCCCTCGAGCGTGGTGAGATCGGCGCAGCGCACGGCCAGGTCGAGGGCGTACAGCTTCGACTCGCGCTTGATCGAGCGGGTTCCCAGCGAGGCGGCCCGCTCCTCGAGCCCGACGGCGTCGACCGGGGTGACCCGGACCATGGCCGCCTCGGCCGCCTGTGGACTCCACGGCGACTCGGGGACCTTTGTGCGGGTCTCGACGGGGACCTCGGCCATCACGCCTCCCGGGGGCTCCAATGATACCCCTGAGGACCGAGGCGACCGGTTATGCTCGGTCTGATGTCCCTCGCGATCATCTTGGCCACGCTGGTCCTGGCCTCCTGCGCCGAGGAGGCCACGGCACCACCCCCGGTGGAGTCCCCGACACCGGAGACCACCGTGGCCTCGCCCGAGGCCAGCCCCTCGCCCGAGCCGCCGGCCGGCGGCGAGTGCGTCGACGCCACCGCCAGCGGCAGGCCAGAGGCCACGATCCGGCTACACGACGACGAGTTCGTGCCGGCGTGCCTCACCGTGCTGGGGGGACAAGGGTTGAAGCTGACCAACCACGGCTCCGCGCTGCACAACTTCAGCGTCGAGGGATCGGACGTGGCCATCGACGTCGGGCCCGGCGAGACGGTCCGAACCGAGGCCATCGGGGGCGCCGTGCCCGCCGGCACCCACGTCTTCTTCTGCGAGTACCACCGGGCCCGGGGCATGGAAGGGGAGATCACGGTCTCCGAGGCCGGCTGACCGCTTGGTTTGAAGCTCGCTCTGCCGGGTACAAACCGGACATCATGCGACGAACACTGTTCGTCCTGCTCGCCTTCACGCTCCTTTCGGCGGCCTGCGACCTGCCCGAGGGACCCGACGAGGAGCCCGAAGCGGCGGCCACCGAGACCCCGACGGAGTGCGCGGAGGTCTCGGTCACCGAGGGCGCCCCCGCCCCGGTGACGATGATGGACAGCTTCTTCGACCCGCTGTGCGTGGCCGTCTCCTCGACGCAGTCTCTCTCGCTGACGAACGCCGGCAACCTCGATCACAACCTCACCGTCCAGGGCAGCGACCTGTCGATCGACCTCGCCCCCGGCGAGGAGGAGGAGACCTCGGAGATCGGGGGGTTCATCCGCGCCGGGACCCACCGGTTCTTCTGCCGGTTCCACGAGGATCAGGGGATGGTCGGGACCCTCGTGGTGGAGTGAGGCTCAGTACCCCAACCGCGTGAGCGCGGCGGGGTCGCGCTGCCACTCCCGCTGCACCTTCACCCGGAGCTCGAGGAAGACCCTGGAGCCAAGCA
>DASQWG010000308.1:0-2982 GCA_035640375.1 Actinomycetota bacterium | reverse complement strand
TCACCGGTCTCGGGGTCCTTGGTGATCCGAGGGTCGGCTCCCGTCGGATCCTGGACCCCGTAGAGCGGTTCATCGCCGTTCACCCCGTCGTTGATGGCCAGGACCGCGCCGCTGATCGGTCCCGCCTCCCAGTCCGGTGGGGTCTCCTCGAGGTTGGCACCGACCGGCCCGATAGCCATGGCCACGACCGTGACCGCCACCACCAGCAGCGTGGTCCCGACGATCCCCGCCTTCCGACGGTAGATCAGCCAGCCGGCCAGGAGCCCCATCACGGCGAGCACCAGGATCCCGAAGGGGACGTCGGGCCGGGCGGCCAGGATCGCCGCCATGATGCCGACGAACGCCCCCGCGATCAGCAGCAGGTAGAAGAAGATGAACACGTACAGGATCCGGCGCGTCCGGGGCGACACCAGGCGGTGGGCGATCGCCGCCAGTGAGTTCCCGTCGTTCCTGACGGCCACCATGATCGCGCTGTAGTCGCTGGCCCACCCGATCAGGCTGACGCCGAGCATCAGCCACAGGATGGAGGGGACCCACCCCCACAGCGCGGCGGCCGTGATCACGCCCACAATCGGGCCGGCCGCGGCGATCGACTTGAAGTGGTAGCCGTAGAGGACGAACCGGCTGGTCGGTACGAAGTCCACCCCGTCCATGTACATCCGGGCCGGAGTGGCGCGTTCGGGATCGGACTGGATCACGCGTCGGTCGATCTGCTTGGCGTACAGCTTGTACGCCGCGTAGATCACCACCAGCCCGATCACCACGACCCACAGTGAGCTCATGGACAACCTCCCATCAAAGCTTTGCCCTTACCCCCTCACCATGAACCGCGACCTGTCCTGGTCGCACCTCCTTTCAATTGCTCGGAGCGGTGACGTACCGCTCGATGACCCGGAGCGCCTCATCGAGGCTGCCTGCCCCCACGTACCGGCGCTCCCCTTGAACGATCACGGCGGGATACCGGCGGATGCGGTGCCGGAACGACCGCCACACGCCCTGGATGGAGGCCACGTCGACGATCTTGATCCGAAGCCGGGGGCCGAAGCGCTCGCGGAGATCGTGGACCCACGTGGACAGCTCGGCGTACTCGTGGCGGAGGTCGTCGGGCAGCGACTCCCTGGCCTGGTCGCGGCGGAACCGCTCCCCAAGCCCGGCGTGTCCGAAGGTCAGCTCACAGTGCTGGCAATGGGCGAACACCGTGGGCGCGTAGGTGATGACCTCCACCTCGATCGGACGCATGGGCCACCCCTCTGCAGAATCGTAACACCGCAGGCCAGAGGGGGTGAAGTCCGCTCAGGGGTCGCCGACCCGCCGGACCACGAGGGTCAGACCGTCGACCTCCTCGACCCGGACGCGATCTCCAGGCTGCCCCTCGAGGACCCGGGCGGGGTAGGAGGTCCCCCGGATCCGCACGCGGGCACCCCGGCCGAGAACCCCGATCTCCCCCACCATCCCCTGGGCGCCGGCCCGAGGGCGCTGGCGCACCGCCCACCGCCAGATCCGGAACTCGAACAGCTCGAACGCGGCCAGCGCGCCGATCACCACGGCGGACCACGGGAGGTCCAGGAACAGGAGGGCCACGCGCCCCGGCCTACGTTCGGGGCTCGAGCCGGACGACCTCGCAGGCGAACGTGCCCCCCGGCGCCGTGTACGTGACCCGCTCCCCGGCCCGCCGGCCCAGGAGCGCCGACCCCAGCGGCGAGTCCACGGTCACCGTTCGGACCCCGTCGATCCGCTCCTCCTTCGACGCCGCCAGGAGGTACGTCTCCTCGTCCTCATCGTCCTCGTCGAGCGGCCGGACCGTGACCAGCACGCCGGGGGCGACCGTGTCGGCCTCTGCTGGAGACTCCACGATGTCCGGATCCTTCAGGAGCCGTTCCAGCTCCCGGATCCGCGCCTCCATCATCCCCTGGGCGTCCTTGGCCGCGTCGAAGTCGGCGTTCTCGCGGATGTCCCCGTGCGCCCTGGCCCTCTCGAGGCGCTCGGCGATCTCCCGCCGCCCTTGGGTCCGGAGTCGCTCCAGCTCCTGGGCCAGGCGCTCGTAGGCATCTCGGGTGAGTACGGCGGTGGGGCCCTGGCCCGGGTTCCGCCGGAACGTCGGCTCGCTCATGGCACCGGAATCTACCGAACGCCGCCCGGCACCGTCTGCGAGTTCGCCTTGACATAGCGACACGCTATGTCCTACCGTCGCGTCCCGTGGCGGCGACGGCAGAAGCCATCGATCGCACCATCGGTACTCGGGCCCGTCTCCTCGATGCGGCCTTCGACGCGGCGGCCACGTTCGGCCTGGCCAGGCTGACGGTCGAGGACGTGGCCCGGCAGGCCGGCCTCTCCCGTCAGAGCGTGTACCGGTACTTCGGCTCGAAGGACGAGCTGATCGGCGTGCTCGTCCTTCGCGAGGTCGACCGGCTCCTCGAGGGCGTCCGCCAGGCCAACGCCCGGCACACCGAGCTCGAGGCGGCGATGCGCGCGTCTGCGTTGTTCTGCCTCCGGACGCTCCGCGATCACCCACTCTTGGACCGCCTGCTGGCCTCGGAGCCCGACACGCTCCTGCCCCACCTCACCACCCAGGCCGGCCCGGTCATCGCCAGGGCCCGCCAGGTCCTCGAGGACATGGCCGGAGCGCGGGTGGGCGGTCGCTCCAAACTGGTGCACCGAACCGCCGACGTCGCGGTGCGGGCCATCCTGTCGTACGCGCTCACGCCCAGCGAGGACGACCCCGAGGACGTGGCCGCCGGGCTGGGCCGCATCCTGGCATCGGCCCTCGGGGTCCGGGAGGATGACGTCCGATGAGCACCCGCCGATACACCCTCCCCGTCGACCAGACGAGGTGGGAGGTTCCCTCGGGCACCGTCACCGTGTTCAACTGGGAGTACGACGACTCCCGCGACCAGCTCCTGACCCTGTACGAGAAGGGCAAGGAGAAGCAGTGGAACGCCCAGACCCGGCTGGACTGGTCGATCGAGGTCGACCCTCGATCGC
>DASQWG010000307.1:0-6121 GCA_035640375.1 Actinomycetota bacterium | reverse complement strand
GGCCGTCTGATCTGCACCGGTTGACCCGGTTCGTTGCCCCTCGGTAGGCTGGCGTCCGTGCTGCGTCCCGCCCGCATCGCTGCCGCGGTGGCCGCGCTGACGCTGATCCCACTGATCGGACCGGCGCAGCCTGCCGCCGGCCAGGCCTCCCGGCCCAACATCCTCGTCATCGTCACCGACGACCAGCGGGCCATGGACACGCTGGAGCACATGCCCTCGACGCTGGAGTGGTTCGCCCAGGGAGGAACCACGTTCACCGAGGGCTTCGCCACCACCCCCCTCTGCTGTCCGTCCAGGGCCGCGATCATGACCGGCCGGCTGAACCACAACAACAACGTCCGCACGAACGGGGATCAGGCCCAGCTGGACCACGCCTCCACCGTGCAGCGGTACCTCAGCCAGGCCGGGTACCGGACCGGGATGGCGGGCAAGTTCCTCAACCTGTGGCCGGTGGAGCAGAACCCTCCGCACTTCGACCGGTGGGCCCTGCTCCGGCCGGAGAACTCCGGCTACTACAACGGCCGGTTCAACGTCGACGGGACGGTCCAGACGGTGCCCCAGTACTCCACCGACTACATCCGTGACTACGCCCTGGGGCTGTTGGACGATTGGGAGTCGGAGAACGACGCGCGGCCCTGGTTCCTGTACCTGGCCCCGTACGCCCCCCACGACCCCGCGGACCCAGAAGCTCGGCACGCCTCGGCCACGTTCCCGCCGTGGCCGGGGAACCCGGCGGTGTTCGAGGCCGACAAGAGCGACAAGCCACCCTCGGTCAAGGGCGCCAAACGGACCTACGAGGAAGCCCTGGCCACCAGGGATCTCCAGCTCAAGACGCTCCTGGCGGTGGACGAGATGGTCGAGGCCGTCTTCAACCGGCTGGAGCAGCGTGGTGAGCAGCACACGCTGGCGTTCTACCTCTCCGACAACGGCTTCTTCTGGTCCGAGCACGGCCTCCGAGGGAAGGACCGGCCGTACACCGAGGCCATCAAGATCCCGTTCCTGGTGCGGTGGCCGGGGCGGGTGGAGGCCGGGGGCACCCACACGTCCCCGGTGGCGAACATCGACCTGACCCCGACGATCCTCGACGCCGCCGGCGTGGCCCCGAACGCGGCCTACCCCCTGGATGGGCGGTCCCTCCTCCGACCGGGGGTTCGGCAGAAGATGCTCACGGAGTCCTGGCCGCCCGAGTCCAGGGGGCCGTGGGCATCGACGCGCACGCCCCGGTACCAGTACATGGAGTACTACAACCGGGACACCGGGGCCATCCGGTTCCGCGAGTACTACGACCTGACGACCGACCCGTTCCAGCTCACGAACCTGTTCGGGGACCGCAGCCCCCGGAACGACCCGTGGGCGCCGGCCCTGGGCCGGGAGCTCGACGCCCTGAAAACGTGCGTGGGCGACGTGTGCCGAGAGCTTCTGCGTGAGCCCGGGATCCCACTCCGGTGCCCCGGCGCCGCTCGGAAGCCCGGCCACCACCTGGTGGGCTCCGACGCACGCGACCGCATGGGGGGGTTCCCGTGGCGAAACGTCATGTGCGGGCGGCGGGGCGCCGACAGGATCCGAGGCAAGGGCGGGCGCGATCGGCTCCTGGGCGGGCCCGGGCGCGACACCCTGGTGGGGGGGCCGGGGCCGGACGTCCTGGACGGTGGGCCGGGACGGGACGTGTGCCTCGGCGAGCCGAGGAAGGACCGGATGCGCTCCTGCGAGGTCGAGCGGACCTAGCGGGGGCGAGGGATCGCCCACGAGGGATCGACCGGACCGATCCCCTGGCCGATCTCGAGGTGGGCCCGGATCGCCTCGGTCACGAACGCCTTCCCCTCCCGGACCGCCCCCTCGAGGTCGTCGCCCCGCGCCAGTCGCGCGGTGATCGCCGCGCTCAGCACGCACCCGGTGCCGTGCGTGTGCGGGGTGTCGATGCGCTCGGCGGCGATCTCGACGGTGCCGTCCGCCGTGACGAGCACGTCCGTGGCGCGACCGTCCTCGGTCTCGAGGTGGCCGCCCTTGACCAGCACGGCCGTCGGCCCCAGCTCGAGGATGGCCCGCCCTGCTGGCTCCATGTCGTCGCGGTCCCGGACGGGCATCGCGGCCAGGCCTGCGGCCTCGTGCAGGTTCGGGGTCACCAGCGTGGCCAGAGGAAGGATCCGCGCGCGCAGGGCATCGACGGCGTCCTCCGCCAGCAGCGAGTGGCCGTGCTTGGAGACGAACACCGGGTCCACGATTAGGAGCGGGACCCGCACCTCCGAGATCGCCTCGGCCACGGCCTCGATGATGGCCCGGGAGGCCAGCATCCCGGTCTTGGCCGCGTCGACCCCGATGTCGGTGGCCACGGCCCGGATCTGGTCGCCCACGAGGCGCGGCGACAGCTCCTCGAACCCCTCGACACCCTTGGTGTTCTGCACGGTCACCGCGGTGATCGCCGACGTCCCCCACACGCCGAGGGCCTGGAACGTCTTCAGGTCGGCCTGGATCCCGGCCCCGCCCCCGGAGTCGGATCCGGCGATCGTCAGGGCCCGGCGAACCTCAGCGCCGGGCAAAGTGATCCCATCCCTTCGGCTCCAGCGGCTCCTCGAGGTCGTCCCGGACCGCCACGACGCCAGCGCCCTCGACCACCTCGCCGATCTCCGTCAGGCGCGTCCCGAACCGTTCCACCAGGGTCCGACGAACCTCGGCGACCGCGTCGGGGGGCAGGGCCGCCAGCAGCTCGTAGTCCTCGCCGCCGTGGAGGGCCAGGTCGAGGGGATCGACGCCGACGCGGGTCCCCAGATCCACGAGCCCCGGGGCCAGGGGGAGATCGGGAAGGCGGACCCGGGCTCCCACCTCGCTCTCCTCGCACAGCCGGGCCAGATCGAGGGCCAACCCGTCGGAGAGATCGATCATGGCCCGGGCGCCGCCGGCGGCCAGCGCCTGACCCTCGCCGACCCGGGCTCGGGGTCGCTCGTGCAAGGCCAGCAACGACCGTCCCCACTCGGTGGACAGCGCCTCGGTCCGTCCGGCGGCCGAGTCGCGCGCGATCCGGAGCCCCCCGGCCGACCCGCCCAGCGCTCCGGTCACCACCAGCGTGTCCCCCGGACGGGCTCCCGACCGGGTCACCGCCCGGCCCTCGGCCACCTCGCCGTACACGGTGACCGAGACCACGGCCCGGTCGGCCCGGTTGGTGTCCCCCCCGACGATCGCCATGCCGAACTCGTCTGCGGCCTCCCGCATCCCGCCGTACAGCTCCATCACCCACGCGGCCTCGATCCCCCTGGACAGGCCCAGGCTGGCCAGGCCGTAACGGGGGCTGCCCCCCATCGCCGCGACGTCCGAGACGTTGACCGACACCGCCTTGAAGCCGAGGTCGTGGGGCGAGGTCGCGCCGAGCTCGAAGTGCACCCCCTCGACCAGCATGTCCGCGGTGAGGATCCCGTGGTGGCGCCCGGGCTCGACCACGGCAGCGTCATCGCCGACGGCGATCACCACGCCGGGCGCCTCACCGGAGAGCACCTTCCGGATCGCACGCACCAGGTCTCGTTCGCTCAGTTCCATCGCCGCCCCATTCGCCATTCCCACGCCGCTCCACGATAATCCTCGGCATCGAAAGGAGGTCGACGTGCCCACGATCAACACGATGGAGCTGGAGGGGATCTCGGAGAAGTCGTGGGGCGAGGCTGCCCGCGAGGCGCTCCGAGAGGCGGCCCGGACGATCCGCCACATCAACAAGCTCGAGGTCCTCGGCACCTCCACCGAGGTCGAGGACAACCAGGTGGTCCGGTATCGAACTCAGGTCCGTCTGTACTTCGAGGTGGAGCCGGACCGCTAAGGCCCGACGGGACGGCCCCGGCGCCTGGGGTAGAATCTGGAGCCTTCCGACCTGAGAGGACCCAGGTGCAGGCCGTCCGCGTCCACGACAATCCTTCCCCGGAGCAGCTGCGGGCGTTCTCCGAGGAGATGCCGAACTGCCGCATCACGGAGTTCGGCAACGTCAACGTCCACACGCAGGCCACCTCCCGCAGCGCCGGGAGCACCTACATCGTCACCGACGATCCCGAGATCACCTCGGGCCAGACCATCGGCCGGGAGGAGTACGAGCGCCTCGCCAGGGCCCAGGACGAGCACATCGCCGACCGCGAGATGGTCGAGGTCGACGGCTACATCGGCAACGTCGACGGGTTCCGGACCCGGGCCCGGCTCACGATCGAGCGGGCCAACGCCAACATCGCCGGCATGCAGCACAAGCTGTACTACCCCCGCGACGGAGCGGGAGGGGACTGGGACCCCGAGGTGCACGTCATCTACACGCCGAACCTTCCGGCGCCTGGATACCCCGACGAGCGGTGCATCGCCGTCGATCTCGAGAACGGCGTGACCCGGATCCTGAACTCCGACTACTTCGGCGAGTCGAAGAAGGGCGGGCTCCGGATGTGGAACCGGATCGTCTACGATCGCGGCGGGCTGGCCCTCCACGCCGGGTGCAAGGTCGTGCCGGCGAACGGCCGGGAGCGCGTGTTCCTGATCATCGGCCTGTCCGGGACCGGCAAGACCACCACCACGTTCACCACGCAGAACGACTCGCTGCCGGTCCAGGACGACTTCGTGGCCCTGATGCCGGGCGGGCACGTGTTCGGGACCGAGAACGGATGCTTCGCCAAAACGTTCTCGCTGGATCCCGAGCTCGAGCCGAACATCTACAACGCCGTGACCCGCCCGGACTCCTACCTCGAGAACGTGTACCAGGACGAGAACGGCATGGTGAACTTCTTCGAGACCTCGTACACGAAGAACGGCCGGGCGGTGTTCGGCATGGACGCCCTGGGCCGGTGGAAGGATCCCCGCGAGGTCGGCCAGGTCGACTACCTGCTGATCCTGAACCGCAACGAGAACATCATCCCGGCGGTGGCGCGGTTGTCCCGGGCCCAGGCGGCCGCGTACTTCATGCTCGGCGAGACCACGGGCACCTCGGCGGGCGGCAAGGCCGAGGAGGGGAAGTTCCTCCGCGTTCCCGGGACGAACCCGTTCTTCCCCCTTCGGCACGGGCAGCAGGGGAACCGCATCCTGGAGCTGCTGGCCTCGCACCCGATCGAAGTGTTCCTGATGAATACCGGCCGGGTCGGCGGGCCCGAGAGTGACGATCGCTCCAAGAAGGTCCGCATCCCCCACTCCTCGGCGGTGGTGAAGGCCATCGCCGAGGGGACGATCTCCTGGTCCGAGGACGAGGACTTCGGCTACGCGGTCGCGGAATCGGTGCCGGGGGTCGACGACCCCGAGCTGCTCCGGCCGCGAACGCTTTACGAGCGAGAGAGAAGGGTCGACGATTACCGGACGCTGGTGGACCGGTTCCGGTCGGAGCGGCTGGAGTTCCTGAAGGGGTTCCCGGACCTGGACGAGGAGATCATCAAGGCCGTCGGCTGACGGCCGCTACGACGAGCGGGCCTGCTGCCGGGGAGCGGCCGCGCGGCGAACCCGCTTCTGTCGAGCCTTGGCCGGTCGCCGCTCCCGGCCGTCCCGAACCTCCGCTCGGACGTCGAGCAGCTCGGTCCAGAACTCCCTGGCCACTCGGTTCGGCTCCATAGGGACGACTATCGGGCGGTTGCCCCACCGCGGTGAGCGCCCGGCGTGCCCATCTTCGAGATGGTCCGAGGTGACTAGTCACTCAGCGGCGAGACAGCAGCAAGGCAGTGGCCAGCCGGAGGGCCGCCATCCCCACCGGGATCAGTGCGAACCAGCGGATCCCCTCGGGGTGTTCGAACAGGCCGTAGGCCAGGAAGAAGCCGCCGAAGGCGAACCAGAACCCCGCCTTGGACGCCTGATGGATGGCCACCAGCAGCCGGTCGCCGGTGCCCTCGGCGGGGATCGGCTCGGCCAGTGAGCGCCACGCCGATCCCAGGCCGATCAGGAGCAGCGGGACCGCCACCACGACCTCGAGCATCAGCGGCGCTGGAGCAGCTGCACCACCTCGTCGTCGGCGGTCTGGGGGAACCGCTCGTACCACTGTCCCACCGCGAAGAAGGGCTCCGGCGTGGCCAGGGCCACGACCTCGTCCGCCTCCTTGGACAGTCGGGCCACCGCTTCCCGGGGGGCCACGGGGATGGCCAGGATCACCCGCGACGCCCCGGCCGCCCGGGCCCACCGGAGCGCGGCC
>DASQWG010000306.1:0-4714 GCA_035640375.1 Actinomycetota bacterium | reverse complement strand
CGGCCCTGGTCGATGGGGTCGCTGGACTGGTCTGGGCGGTTGAGGGCATTCCCCAGGTGGTCTTCGCCTTCACGATCGCCGATGGGAGGATCTCCGGGATCGAGCTGATCGCCGATCCCGAGCGGCTCCGGCGCCTCGATCTGGTGGCTCGCCCCCGCTGAGGGCTGGGGCAACCCCTTCAGTCGACGGGTTCGCGCCCCGGGGCACGTTCGGCGTCCGCCACGTCGGCCACCACCCGGCCGAGTGACCACAGGAACGCGCCCAGGACCAGGCTCCCCACGCCGAGGGCGATCCTGCCGAGCGAGATCCGCACCTCCAGGTCCTGGAAGGTCACCGTGGCATGGCCCACCACGCGGCGGGTGGTCTCCACGACCTCACGGGCACTGATCCACAGCAGGACCGCCCCGGCCAGACCCGCCGCCAGCGAGAGCCAGGCGACCGCCCGAAGGATCCTGGTGCGCCGGCTCACCTCGCCGCCCGAGTCCACTCCCCGGCGACCAGGACGGTCCGAGCGGCCCGGTCGCAAGGACTCCCCACGGCTCGGAACGTCAGCCGCCCGTCCTCCAGCGACCAGTCGTACACGTCCACGGTCTCTCGACAATACAGATCGAAGGCCGGCGAGCTGGTTCGCTCCAGGACGAAGGCCATCCGGAACGGGGTCCGTTCGACCGTGCCCCACTTCGTCAGCTGCCCGCTCTGGAACTCGAACGAGCGGGGGCCGAGCCGCAGGGTCGCCGGGGGCAGCCGGCTCCTCCACGTACCGATCAGCTCGTCGGGGTCCCCGGAGGGGCGACCGCAGCCGACCAGGACCAGGAGCGTGAGCACGAAGATCCGGGCGACGGATCTCACCGTCTCATCGCTCGGGTCGCTGCTGTTCGCGCGGAGCGCCAGCGGGAAAGCCGTCGAGGATATCGTCTCGAACGGCCTGGTAGATCAGCACGGGCTCGGCGATCCCCTTCAGCTCGAACCGCCCCACCTCGATCAGCCGAAATCCATCCGGGGTGAGCTCCCGCCGGGCGCCCTCGCCGACGAAGACCTGGTCGGCCTCGGCCTGAGACGCGATCCGGGCAGCGATGTTCACCGTGCGGCCGAAGTAGTCGCCCTCGTCATAGATCATCGGACCGGCGTTCACCCCGATGTGCGCGGGCGGGAGCCCCCGGGGCCGGACGCTCTCCACGATCTCGAGTGAGGCCCGCACGGCGTCGCCCGGGTCCCGGAAGTGGAAGTGCACGCCGTCGCCCAACATCTTCACGACCTCGCCGCGGTGGCGAGCCGCGATCTCGGTGACGAGCTGGGCGAGCGTCATGGCCGCGCTGGCCGCGACCTCGTCCCCCGCCTCCTCGGTGAGCCTGGTGTAGCCGGTGAGGTCCGCGAACACCGACGCCTCCGCCCTCCGAGGCGGACGCTGGCGGATCCCGGCTTCCTCGAGCGCGGCCTCGACGTGGTCGAACTGGTGCTCGGCGAGGAACCGCTCGCCGTGGCGACGGAAGAGCCACGCGAGCATCTGCTCACCGGAGTGTCCCAACCGGACCCCGACCTCACGGATGGCCGCCTCGAAGGCCTCGTTGTCTCGCAGACCGCGTCGCCGGAACGGCTCCTCGATGGTGTGGTGGAAGTAATGACTCTGGAACTGCGCGACCCGGCGGGCACTCTCGCCCCACACGCGCACCGCCCGCAGGGCGTCCCCCGGACCGACCCCCGCGCCGAAGAGCACGGGGAGGGCCGTGAGCACCGGCAGATCCTCCTCGAGGACCCGCTCGTCCGCATGGGGCCGTGGGAGGCCGAAGGCCACGTACAGGTCCTGGAGGGTCTCCAAGGGGATGTCGATCTCCTCGCTGAGCTGGGCGAACGTCCGGTCGGAGCGGGGGAAGCGTCGCCCGGCGCTCTCCACGTACCCGAGGGTCAGGTGGCCCGAGGCCACCCCGGCCCCGAGGGCCACGGCGTCCATCCCCTGGCGCTCCAGCGCCAGCACCACCCGGGCTCGCATGACGTCGGCTCGGGGAAACGTACCGTTCTCGGGGCGAAGGATACCGAGGGCGGCGAGGTGACGGATCTGCTCGACACTCGTCCCGGCGCGCTCGGCCAGCTGGTCCTCAGCGAGTCGGTCGGCGGCAGGATCGATCGACCGTGGATTGGAGACGAACGCGTCACGGCATGTCTGCGAACAGAAGGAATACGTGGTGCCCTCGTCGACGGCTGTGGCCACCGCATCCTCGGGGTCGATTCGCATCCCGCAGACCGGGTCGGTGACCATCGCCACGTCGTCCTCCTTCCTCCCGTCGGTGTTCTCACACTACCCCGACGGATGAGATGGAAGACGACCGGCACCCAGACCGAGTCCGAGGCAACCGGATCGGGGGACCCTGGCGTACGCTGTGGCAGGTGATGGCGAAGCAACGGCCCGAGCCGGAGCCCACCCGAGCGGCCGAGATCATCGCCGCCGCCTGCCTCGCGACGGATCTCGGCATGGGCTTTCCGTTCGAGCACGGCCTGCACGGCACGCTGATGGCCATGAGGCTGGCGCAGCTGCTCGAGGTGGATCCCGAGATCGACTCGCAGACCTACTACGCGAGCCTCCTGATGTACGCGGGGTGTACCACCGACGCCGACGCCGGAGTGCGGATCTTCGGCGGCAGCAGGACCGAGACCCTGACTCCCGCGCAGTTCGGATCTCCCATGGAGGGCCTGGCCGGCCTGGTCCGGGCTCTCCCCTCGCCCCAGGCACCCCCCCACCGTCGCCTGTACGAGGCCGCGAGGCGCATCGTGCCGGCCGCGAAGTTCAGGAAGCCCCACTTCGCCGCCCTCTGTGAGGTCGCGGAGATGATGGCGAGGCGGCTGGGTCTGCCCCCAGGCGTCCACAACCTGTTCGCCTTCCTCACGGAGCGGTGGGACGGCAAGGGAGTCCTGAAGCGGGCCAAGGGGGAGGACATCCCCCTGCCCGTTCGCATCGTGCACGTCGCTCGTGACGCGGCCTACCAGCGGGTCATCGGGGGGGAGGATCACGCCGTCGAGGTGATCCGCCGGCGGTCCGGCCATGCCTTCGACCCGGACATCGCGGCCCGATTCGTCCAGCAGGCACCGGAGATCATGGCTGCGGCGGAGCCGCCGGGCTCGGCGTGGGAGGCGATCCTGGCCGCGGAGCCCCACCCGCGCCTGACCTTGGCGTCCGAGGGCGTCGATCGCGCGCTGGCCGCCATCGGTGACTTCGCGGATCTGGTGTCGCCGCACCTCTCGGGCCACTCGAGCGAGGTGGCCGAGCTGGCGGATGCGGCAGCTCGCCTGGTCGGCTTCGGCCCCTCCGAAGTGGCCCTGGTCCGGCGAGCGGGTCTCGTGCACGACGTGGGGCGAGTGGCGATCCATCCACGCGTCTGGCAGAAGCCCGCGCCCCTGACCGTTGACGAGTGGGAGCAGGTGCGGCTGCACCCGTACCACACCGAGCGCGTCCTGCTTCGTGCCGACCTCCTTGCCTCGCTGGCCGAGGTGGCCTGCGCGCACCACGAGCGTCTCGGCGGCAGCGGATATCACCGCCGACTGTCATCGGCCTCCCTCACGCCGTCCGCGCGCCTCCTCGCTGCTGCGGATGCCTTCCAGGCCATGTGCCAACCACGCCCGTACCGCGGGCAGCTCACTCCCGAGCAAGCTGCCGGACAGCTGGGGGAAGAGGCCCGTGCCGGCGGCCTGGACTCGGAGATGGTTGCCGCGGTGATCGAGGCCGCCGGACAGCCCCGGCCTCGGATCGAGCGTCCGGGCGGTCTCACCGAGCGGGAAGTCGAGGTCCTGGGATTCCTTGCCGGAGGCCTGCAGACGAAGCAGGTCGCCAGGCGGCTCGGGATCTCTGTCAAGACCGCCGACCGCCACGTCCAGAACGCCTACCGGAAGATCGGCGTCTCCACCCGGGCCGGTGCCACCCTGTTCGCCATGGAGCACGGCCTCCTCCCCCGCGCAGGGCTCGCCGAGCCTCGGTCGCTAGCGGGATCCTCCGGCTGACCAGGGCTGCCCCCCACCATCGAGCGCATCCGCTTCGGGATGGGGAGAACTCCCGATTTCGCCGCCGGTGGTCCGTCCGTACGGTCGGTGGCATGGCCGGGGCCGACGGACCGGGGCGGCAGCTGGGACCCGACGCATGAAGGAGGCGGTGGGGATGGAGGCCCTTCCCGCGGAGCGGATCGATACGGTCGTCATCGGTGGCGGCCAGGCCGGGTTGTCGGTCGGCTACCACCTACGCCGGCGGGGCATCCCGTTCGTCATCCTCGACGCCAATCCGCGGATCGGCGACTCGTGGCGGCGTCGCTGGGACTCGCTGCGACTCTTCACCCCGAACCGATTCAATGGGCTGGACGGACTGCCCTTCCCCGGCGCTCGCTGGGGGTTCCCGACGAAGGACGAGTTCGCCGATTACCTCGAGCGCTACGCCGAACGGTTCGGGCTTCCGGTCCGGTCGGGCATGGAGGTGTCGCGACTGACCCGGAACGGGGATCGCTTCGTGGCGACGGCCGGGGGTCGACGCTTCGAGGCCGACCACGTGGTGGTGGCCATGTCGTCGTGGCAGCGACCCCGGGTGCCGGAGTTCGCCGCCGACCTCGATCCGGGGATCGTGCAGCTCCATGTCGCGGACTACCGAAACCCAGGCCAGCTCCGGGATGGAGACGCCCTGGTGGTGGGGGCGGGCAACTCGGGAGCGGAGGTGGCCATGGATCTGGCGACGAGTCGGCGG
>DASQWG010000305.1:0-5090 GCA_035640375.1 Actinomycetota bacterium | reverse complement strand
GCTACGCGTACGGGCTGACCCCGGCCGGCCGCGAGCTCGCCGGTGCGGTGCGGCTGCTCACCGACTGGGGAGCGCGCGCGGGCGACGGCGTGGCCGCCCCGCGCCACCCGGCCTGCGGCACCCCGATGGAAGCCCGGTGGTACTGCCCCACGTGCGATCTGACGATGGAGGCGGATCTCCCGGACGACGCCGAGATCGTCCGCGTCTAGTCGAGCTCCGGCACCTCGAGGGGATCCGGTCGCGGGGTGCACGCGCCGCAGAACAGGGCGTCCTCGACCGTGAGGACCTTCGTCACGTCCTTCCCGCGGTAGAGCTCCAGGATGAACGGGTGGGTTTGGACGTGGTCCTCGCAGATGCCACGTCCGCAGAACCGGCAGGTCCCCACGGCCGTCCGCCGGCAGTGCCAGCAGTCCATCGTCAGTGCCTCTGGGATCGCTCGGCGAGCACGTGCGGGTTCAGCCTACCTCGGCGAAAGGCCCCGCCGACCAGGCGATCGAACCCCTGGCGCTCCAGCCGGAAGGCTCGGACCGGGGTGCGGGCGCGAACCGTGGCTACCCGCGGGACGTCGAGCAGGAGCGCCACCTCCCCAAAGTACGAGCCGGGACCGAGCACCGCGACCCGCCGCCCGTCCTCCAGGACTTCGACCTGGCCGGAGCCGACCGTGAAGAAGGCATCGCCCGGCTCCCCCTGACGAACGATCTCCCGGCCGGGAGGAACGTTGATCCACGAGCCGAGCCGGAGGAGCTCGGCGATCTGGGTCGCCGACAGGTCAGCGAACGGCTCCAGCGATCTGAGCTCGGCCGCGGCCTGAAGCGTGGGGGCGAAGCGGGGCGCACGGGCGGCGTCGGCGAGGAGCTCGTCGAACGTGCCCTTGTCGACCTCGAACAGCTGTGCTTCGTCCAGGGCCCGCACGGTGGCGGCCCGAGGCGCTCCCTGGAGCAGCCCGAGCTCGCCGAACGAGTCCCCCGGCCCCAGCGTTCGGAGGACCCGCTCTGCACCGGCCTCGGGGTCCTCCTCGATGACCTGGAGCGCTCCCCGCCGGATCACGTAGAAGGCGTCGGGGCGATCTCCCTGCCGGATCACGGGCTGCCCGGGAGCCACTCCGCGCAGCCGGACCCGGCCGGCCAGGTCGCCGAGGAGATCCTCGGGCAGATCCTCGAACAGGGGGAGGGCGTCGATCATGCGGGCCGCCTGGACCCGCCAGGACCGCTCCAGCCGGAACCGTACGCTCTCCGACAGCGCCCGCATTCGCCGCCATACTGCCCGTGCCAGCGCCACCGCCCCGCGGACCAGCGGCCCGGCCACGACCAGCCCGAGCAGCACGAGCAGCACGCGGGTGAGCGTGCCGCCGGCCCACATCCTCGCGATCAGGCTGCCGAAGATCTCCCGCCAGAAGAAGAACCCCGTGTAGAACGAGAAGGCAGCGAACGTTACCCCGGCGATGCCGTAGAGGGCCAGCCCGACCTCGATCTTGGAGAACCGCTCGCGGATCCGGAGCTTGTGGATCAGGTCGTGGCGGAGGAAGGCCAGCGACCGGGGCCGGAGGTCGGGGACCTGGATCGCGTCCGACAGGATCCAGTAGCCGTCCAGCTCGAGGAGCGGCACCAGGTTCATGAACAGCACGAAGTAGTTCAGGACGGCGAACTTGTAGAGGACGGACGAGATGGCCGCGTCGGGGAACGCGAGGGCGACGAAGGAGGCCACGCCGGCGGCCATGAGCTCGGCCAGGGGGCCAGCCGCGGCCTGCACGATCCGCTGGCCGCGGTCCAGCATCAGCGCGTCGGAAGCCTCCACGTAGAACGCGGGTGAGCCGAAATAGATCATGAACCCGGCCGACTTCACCCTGCGCCCGTAGTGCACGATGACCAGCGCGTGGCCCAGCTCATGGAGGAACGTGAGGACGTAGTCGAGGGTGAACAGGATCAGGACCTCCAGGGCCAGCGACTGGCCGGTGAGGGTGAACCGGCCCCCGCGCACCACCGCCACGAAGGCGGCCACGCCGGCGAGGCCGACCACGAGGCCGGCGGCCACCGCTGCCGGATGGAAGAACCACTTGAGGCCGTGGTCGTAGAGCCACCGCACCAATCGGTCCGCGCCGCTCCAGTCGATCGACAGCGTCCGCACGAACTGACGGACCTTCCGGGCCACGAGCGAGGGGCGCATCGCCCGGCGGACTGCCCCGTAGGCGTCAACGTAGCCGCCGGCGAAGAACCCGCCCTGCTGGAGCTCGCGGACGAGCTCGACCACGCCGTCGAGATCGAGCTCGCCGGAGTCCCGGAACCGGTCGAGAACGAGCTCCTTCACGGTCCTGGTCCCGTCCATGAGGCGGACCAGCCTGACCTCCTCGGGCTCGAGCCGGTAGTGGATCAGGTCGCGGGGGTTGCGGATCATCGCGTAGTCGTTGCCCCAACGGAGCCGGAACTCCTTGAGCTCGGCGTCGGGGGCGAGGTGCGGACGGAACCGGGCCGGGTCCACGCGGTCGCGCATCCGCCGCCACAGCCCTCCGGGCCGGGGACCGCTGCGTCCCCGCCTCGCCTCGGCGGCGAGGCGTTCCCACAGGCCCTCGGGGGACCTCATCCGGGTGCGTTCCTGTCCATCCCGGCGGCATCCTTCCGGGGCCACCGCCCGGGGGCAAGCGCAGGGGGCCTCGCCGGTGGATCCGGGGCTCAGCCGCGCCGGGCCGAAGCGCCCTTCTGCCGGTACATGGCGGCATCCGCCTGCCGGATCAGCTCGTCGAACGTCTCGGGGTTCTCCGGCTCGTGCACGGCGATCCCCAGGCTGAGCGAGATGTCGAACGGCCTGCACCCCCGGTGCTCACGGAGGGCCTCGTGGATCCGCTCGCAGACGGCCGCAGCCTGCTCGGCCCCGCAATCGGGGAGGAGGGCGCAGAACTCGTCCCCCCCGAGTCGAGCGACCACGTCGGAGGACCTGAGGGTCCTGCGGAGGATGTCGGCGGTATCCCGGAGGGCGGTGTCGCCATCGGCATGGCCGAACCGGTCGTTGATCGTCTTCATGCCGTCGAGGTCGGCAAACAGGACGGTCAGCGGCTGCCTGGTTCGGATCGCAGAGCGGACCTCGTGCTCTCCGATCGCCATGAACGCCCTCCGATTGTGCAACCCGGTCAGCTCGTCGGTGATGGCCTGGCGCCGGAGCTTCTCGTTCATCTCCGAGATCGCTCGCTCGGCGTCCTTGCGGTCGGTGATGTCCCGAGCGATCCCGAACAGCCCGGCGATCCGTCCGGAGCCATCGCGGACCGGGCCCTTCGTCGTCAAGAACGTCCGCTCCCTCCCATCGACCATGTCGACGGTCTCATGGACCGAGGTCTGCCCGGTGGCGATGACCTTCCGGTCGGCTTCTCGGATCGATGACGCAAGTCCCGGCTCGTACAGCTCTTGATCGGTGTGACCGATGATTTCGTCGTCCGGCTGGCCCAGGTAGTTGCGACCAGCCTCGTTCATCAGCAGGTATCGGCCTTCGAGATCCTTGACGAAGACGACGTCACTCGTCCCGTCGATGACCCCCTGGAGCAGCCCCTTCGCCTCACCCAGGCGCATGGCCGATGTCTCCAGCGCCCGGCCGAGCCGACCGATCTCGTCTTCCCCGGAGGGGAGGGACTGCAGCGGCTGCCCTCGAGCCAGCCGGCCGGCATTCTCTTCGAGCCTGCGGACGCGCCTGACGACACCGGTGGTGAAGATGGTGGCTGCCCACACGCCCCCCAGGAGGCCCACCGCCAGGCCGATCGTTCCCGTGGCGGTCGCCACCGAGCGGTAGCGATCCGCTCGAGCCGTGTGAACGCTCAGCTCCCTCTCCACCCGCCCTTGCAGTGTGTTGAGCTCGGTTCGCAGGTAGCTCATCGCGGTTCGCCCCTGCTGGAGGAGGGCCTGGCGATCGTCACCGGATGCGGTGTTCCGAAGCTGATCCGCCACCGACAGCCGTACGTCCGCGAGGCGGGCGATCCGCTCGACGGAGGCTTGTTCGGCCTGCCCGCGTGCCAGCCGTTCCAGCAGAGCGACGTGCTGGGGCACGGCGACCTGTGCCTGGCGCAGCCCGTAGAGCAGCGTCCGGTCACCCGTCAGGAGGAAGCCCCGGACGCTGGTTTCCGCATCGAGGGCCGAGATGAGGATCGAGCGGATCGCGCCTCGAGTTTCGGTCGCCTCGCGAACCGCTTGGTCGGCCCGGGTGAACGCCCCTTGGGCGATCAGAAGGGCGCTCTGGGATCCCACCAGCGCCAGGACCGGGATGGCCACCACCACGAACCCCTTGGCACGAAGGGGCAGGTTCGACCAGCGGATCCACCGCCACCGATGCGCTCGTTCGGCCATTCCACCCAGCGGTATCGGCGCCTTCCCGCCAAGGAATGAGACTCTCAGGCAGGCCTTACCCAGGTCTAGAGCAGGGGGAGGTAGCGCTCCAGCTCGTACGGGCTCACGTATGCCTTGTAGCCGTCCCACTCTTCCCGCTTGTTCCGCACCAGGTACTCGAGGACATGGGTCCCGAGGGTGTCGTGCAGCAGCTCCGAGCCCTCGGCGGCCCGGATGGCCTCCGAAAGGTCCTCGGGGAGCGACTCGATCCCGGCCTCCCGTCGCTCTTCCTCAGCCATCTCGTAGATGTTGTTCGAGGCCTCTGGGGGCAGCTCGTATTCCTCTTCGAGGCCCCGCAGCCCGGCCGCGAGCATGACGGCGAACGCCAGGTAGGGGTTGCACGCGGGATCGGGGGAGCGCAACTCGATCCGGGCGGCGGTCTCCTTGGCGGGCTTGTACATGGGGACCCGCACCAGCGCGGAGCGGTTTCGCCGGGCCCAGCACACGTACACGGGCGCCTCGTAGCCAGGGACCAGCCGCTTGTACGAATTCACCCACTGGTTCAGCACCAGGGTGATCTCACGGGCGTGCGTCAGGATCCCGGCGATGTATCCGCGAGCGACCTTCGACAGGTGGTACTCGTCGGTGGCGTCGAAGAACGCGTTGCGGTCGCCCTCGAACAGCGACTGGTGGGTGTGCATCCCGTTCCCGTTCACGCCGAGGACGGGCTTCGGCATGAACGTCGCGTAGATGCCCTCTTCCTGCGCGACCTCCTTCACCGTGAGCCGG
>DASQWG010000304.1:0-10336 GCA_035640375.1 Actinomycetota bacterium | reverse complement strand
CGTAGGAGTCTGGGCCGTGTCTCAGTCCCAGTGTGGCTGGCCACGCTCTCACGCCAGCTACCCGTCGTCGCCTTGGTGGGCCGTTACCCCACCAACAAGCTGATAGGCCGCGGGCCCATCCCAGGCCGCCGGAGCTTTCCTGCACGGACCATGCGGTCCGAGCAGCGTATCCGGCATTAGCCCCGGTTTCCCGAGGTTATTCCGGAGCCTGGGGCAGGTCGCCCACGTGTTACTCACCCGTTCGCCGGTCTCCCCCCGGAAGGGTTACCCCTTCCGAGGTTCTCCCTCGACTTGCATGTGTTAAGCACGCCGCCAGCGTTCGTCCTGAGCCAGGATCAAACTCTCCGTAGAAAGTGCTGATCCGGCCTGAACCGGATTCGTTCGTTTGTGTACGTCCGCCACGGACTCAGGACGCCGAAGGCGTCTTCGCCCCTGACGGGGTTCGCACTGGCTTTTGGCACGCTGTTCAGTTCTCAAGGTGCGCCGCCCGGAGGGCTCCGGAGACGGAAAGACCGCCGGGCAAGCCCCGGCGGCCGCCTTTCCCCGGCCAGTGTAGCAGGCCGGCGCTAGGCAGCCTCCCCGTCTTCGGTTGTCAGAAGGAGGTCCCTCATGCAGGCACCCTTCTCCCCCCAGCCCTTCAGGGGTTGTGTGCTCATCATACGGGTCGGAGGGGGCGGCCGTCAACAGAGGCGGCGGGCAAAACCCCAGGTCAGAGGCGGTGAGAGTGACAATCTTGCCCAAAATGCCCGATCCTAGGTCCCCGGCATGGCGGCGAACAGGCGCCACGGTCCGGGAACGCCCTTGAGGTCCCGCTCCCCCCGGTCATCGAACCGGATCCCGGATCCGGCCACCAGGTCCTTGACCGTCGAGGAAACCAGGACCTCGCCGGGGGCCGCCTGCGAGGCCACCCGGGCTCCGATGTGGACCGCGATCCCGCGGACGTCCTCGCCCACCAGCTCGCACTCGCCCGTGTGCACACCGGCCCGGAGCTCCAGTCCGAGGCGACGAACGTCCTCGACGATCGACAGGGCACACCGGATGGCCCTCGCCGGTCCGTCGAACGTCGCCAGGAAGCCGTCTCCTGCGGTGTCCACCTCACGGCCGCGGAACCGGGACAGCGCCCGGCGGACGATGGCGTGGTGCTGCTCCAGGAGGTCTCTCCATCGACGGTCACCGATCTCCGCAGCACGCTCGGTTGAGCCGACGATGTCGGTGAACAGCACCGTGGCCAGTACGCGGTCTGGCTCGGGCCCGCGGCGCACGCCGGTGAGGAACTCCTCGATCTCGTCGAGCAGGGCATCCTGGTCGCCCACCCATGGGAGGTGGTCGTCGCCGGGAAGCACCACGAGCTTCGCGTCGGGGACGTGCTCGGCGATGTATCTCGCTTCGGCCGTTCGCATCACGCGATCGCCATCACGGTGCAGGACGAGCGTGGGGACGTGGATGCTCGGGAGGACGACCCGCACATCGACCTCGTAGTTCATCCGGGTCAGGGCGAGGACCGCGCCGGGGCTGGCGCTCTGCCGCAGGTAGCTCGCCCACCATCGGACGAACCGCTCGTCGTCCATCATGCTCGGCGCCCGGTCGGCAAGCGCCACGGGTCCGCCCCATCCCTCTGCGATCTCGCGGAGGAAGCGATCCTGCGCCTCCTGCGACCGTCCCCACGGATAGTCGGAGTCCGGACCTCGACGGGCGTAGGTGCCGTACACGACCAGCGCAGACGTCCGCTCGGGATACGTGGCGGCGAACAGCGCGCACATCGGCCCGCCCTCCGACACGCCGAAGAGGGCGGCCCGCTCGGAGCCGACGGCGTCCATCACCGCCCGCACGTCGTCCATCCGCTCCTCCAGCGTTGGAAGCTCGGATACGCGGTCGGACAGGCCGGTTCCTCGCTTGTCGAACGCGATCAGGCGACAGAACGACGCCAGGCGGCCGAGGAATCGCGCGTAGCCGGGCTCTTCCCAGTTGGCCTCGACGTTCGACACCCATCCCGGGACGTACACGAGATCGGGTGGACCCACCCCGACCACCTGGTACGCGAGGTTGATGTCGCCGCTCTTCGCGTACCGTGTCTCGGGCGGGTTCACGTGTCGCGGAGGCGCACGAAGCGACGACGCCCGACCTGAAGGACCTTCCCGATCAACTCTTCCCTTGGAAGGTCACCATGGATATCCAGGTAGGGCTCTCCGTCGATCCGTACGCCTTGCTGACTGATCAGCCGGCGCGCATCGGAGCGGCTCTCCGCGAGTCCTGCGTCCGCGATGAGCCGAGCGATCGTCACGGACTCGAGATGGGAAGGAATCGCAAACTCCGGGATGTCGTTCGGGATTGCGTGCTCCCGGTGAACCCGGTCGAATCGCGCCTTGGCCTGGGCGGCTGCTTCGGTCCCGTGGTACCGGGTGACGATCTCGGTGGCCAGGCGGCGTTTCGCCTCGGCCGGATGGAGCGAGCCGTCGGCCAGGCCCCGCTCGATCGCGTCGAGCTGCTCAAGCGGCAGCCCCGTGCAGAGCCGGAACCATGGGACGATGAGGTCGTCGGGGATCGACATGGTCTTGCCGAACTGTTCCTCCGGCAACTCCGTGAGGCCGACGTGGTTCCCGAACGTCTTCGACATCTTCCGGACGCCGTCGGTCCCCGGCAGCAGCGGCACGGTGAACGCGACCTGGGGCTCCTGACCGTGAGCCCGCTGGATGTCCCGCCCAACCAGCAGGTTGAACGTCTGGTCGGTTCCGCCCAGCTCGACGTCGGCCTCGATCGCCACGGAGTCGTAGCCCTGCATCAGGGGGTAGAGGAACTCGGAGAGGGTGATCGGCCGGCCCTGGCGGTACCGCTCCGAGAAGTCGTCCCGCTCCAGGAGTCGGGCCACGGTCACCTCCGTTGCCAGCCGGGCCACATCGTCGAACCGGAGCGCTGCCAGCCACTCGCTGTTCCACCGGACCTCGGCCAGGTCCAGGTCGAGCACCCGGTCGGCCTGATCGAGGTACGTCCCGGCGTTCGCTTGCAGGGCCTCCGGCGTGAGCATGGGCCTGGTGTCGGACTGGCCGCTGGGGTCCCCCACCCGGCCGGTGAAATCGCCCACGATGAGCACGGCCACGTGCCCGAGGTCCTGGAATCGGCGGAGGGCGCCGAGGACCACGGCGTGGCCGAGGTGAAGGTCGGGAGCGGAGGGGTCGATACCGAGCTTGATGCGGAGGGGACGCCCATCGCGCGCGCTCCGGGCCAGCTTCGCTTCGAGCTCGTCCTCGGGGACGATCTCGGCCGCGCCCGACCGGAGAACCCGGAGCGCCCGAGCGACGTCATCCGAGGTGGACATCGTGGCGGATGCTAACAAGTGAACTCGTGACCCGCGGGTATACTCGCTTCGTGGGCCGCCCTTCCCCGTCGCGGGCCCTCGCCGTCCTGCTGGCGCTCCTCGCGCTCCCTTCATGTCGGCTCGTGGCGGACCTCGACGCGGAGATGATCGACGCCAGGCCGCTGGCCCTCACCTCCAGGGTCTACGACGCCAACGGCCGGCTGATCACCACCCTGCACGCGGAAGAGGACCGGGAGCTGATCCCGCTGTCCCGGATCCCCGAGGTGCTTCAGGACGCCGTGGTGGCCATCGAGGACCAGCGCTTCTGGAGCCATCGAGGGGTCGACCTGAAGGCGATCATCCGGGCGGCCTACGTAAACGCAACGACGGGCCGGATCGAGGAGGGCGGGTCGACGATCACGCAGCAGTACGTGAAGAATCGCCTCCTCTCCCCCGAGCAGACGATCACCAGGAAGCTCCGCGAGGCCTCGCTGGCGTGGCAGCTCGAGCAGCAGCTCAGCAAGGAGGAGATCCTGGGCCGCTACCTGAACACCGTCTACTTCGGGCAGGGCGCATATGGGATCCAGCGGGCCGCCGAAACCTTCTTCTCCAAGCCGGCCGCGCAGCTGACGCTTCGCGAAGCGGCGTTGCTCGCCGGGCTGATCGCGGGTCCGGTGCGGTGGGACCCGATCGACCGCCCGGTGCAGGCCCTGGCCCGCCGCAATCACGTCCTCGACCGGATGCTGGCGCTCGGGATGGTCACGCTCGACCAGTGGCAGGTCGCGACATCCAGCACGCTCGGGCTGAAGCCGTCCCTCGGCACCGAGCGGTACCCGGCCCCCTACTTCGTCGATTACGTGAAGCACCAGCTCCTGTCGAACCCACGATGGGGCAGCACCTACACGCAGCGGTACAACTTCCTGTTCAAGGGTGGGCTGAGGATCTACACGACGATCGATCTGCGGATGCAGCGCGCGGCCGAGCGGGCCGTGCACGGGATCCTCTCCCAGCCCGGCGACCCCTACGGCGCCCTGACCGCGATCGACCCGCGCACCGGGCACATCAAGGCGATGGTCGGCGGGCGCGACTACTGGGCTCGTCGCCGAGAGGACCGGTACGCCAAGGTGAACCTGGCCACCGGTGGATCCACCGGCCGGCAGGCCGGGTCATCCTTCAAGCCGTTCGCGCTCGTGGCCGCCCTCGAGAACGGGATCCTTCCGACGAAGACGTATGCGGCCCCGTCCTCGATCGTCCTCGACGAGCCGCCGTGCGGGACCCCCGAGAGTCCCTGGAACGTGGAGAACTACGAGGGCTCCTCGTACGGCGGCGCGATCACCGTCGAGCAGGGTCTGATCAGCAGCGTCAACGTGGTGTACGCGCAGATCATCCGGGACGTCCATCCCGAGCGGGTGGTCGAGGTGGCGCACCGGATGGGCATCCGGTCGCCGCTCCGCCCGTACTGCTCCGCGGTGCTGGGCAGCAACGAGGTCAATACGATGGAGATGGCCTCGGCATTCGGCACGCTGGCCACGAATGGTGGGTACGTGCGCCCCACCGCGATCCTCCGGGTCGAGGACCCCGAGGGCGACGTGCTGTTCGAGTCCAACCCTCGCCCCAAGCAAGTCTTGAACTCCTGGGTGGCCTGGCAGGCCACCGAGATCCTGCGCAAGGTGATCCTGTACGGCACCGGGACCGCGGCGAACATCGGCCGGCCCGCCGCGGGGAAGACCGGCACCGCCCAGGAGTGGCGGGACGCGTGGTTCGCGGGGTTCGTGCCCCAGCTGTCGGCCGCCGTGTGGGTGGGCTTCCCGCAGGGCCAGATCCCGATGGTCTACCCGACGGTCCGGATCTCGCGTGTCACCGGCGGCTCGTTCCCCGCGCAGATCTGGCATGCCTTCATGAGCGCGGTCACCGAGCGGATGCCGGTCCGGGACTTCCGCGATCCCTCCGAGGACGCGGTCACGGTGGCCATCGACATCACGAAGGGCTGCCTGGCCACCTCGTCGACGCCCTCCGAGAACGTGCGGTACATCCGCTTCACCCCCGGGACCGAGCCGACGGAGGAGTGCGAGTACACCGGCGAGGACTTCGTCTCCCCCACCCCGCCGACCGTGATCACCGGGACGCCGCCGGGAGGGGTGCCCTCGGTCGTGGGGATCTCGGTGAGCACGGCGGTCTCGATCCTGCGGGAGCGCGGCTACGACGTGGACCGGACGTATGAACGTGGATCCGAGCATGTCCGGGACACCGTGATCGCCCAGGATCCCGCGCCGGGGACGCCGGCTCGGCCCGGGAGTACGGTCACGATCGTGGTGGCCCGCTGACCCTCCGGCTGCCGAACCCGATCCCGCGCGAGGCGAACCGCGTCTCCCGATCCACGAACCTGGTGGGCCTGTTCACCGCATCCGACATCCCGACACGGAGCGTCACCGCCACCTCCGAGACCGGCTGCCCCGCCGCGACCCAGAGCCCGGTCCGCCGGTAGACGGGGAGCCCGTCCTCGGCGAGCGTGACACCGAGGGCCTCGGCCAGCCGGCCGGGCCCGGCGCACAGGAGGCGGGAGTCATGGAGGCCGCGACGCCGGGCCATGACTTCGACGCCCTGGAGCGGCTCGAGCGCCCGGAGCAGGATCGCCGTGGGCGGATCGCACACCACGTTGAGGCAGTGGTGGATGCCGTGGGAGATGTACACGTACGCCCGCCCCGGGGGCCCGAACATGGATGCGTTCCGCCGCGTCGGGCCTCGGTAGGCGTGGCTGCCCGGGTCGTCCCGGCCGTACGCCTCGACCTCCACGATCCGTCCGACCATGGTGACGCCGTCGAGTCGGCGGACCAGGAAGCGCCCCAGCAGGTCTGGCGCCACCTCCGCGGCGTCCCGCTCGTAGAACCGGCGGGGCAACGGACGCAGGTTCACGCCCGGCCGGACCGGCCCTTGGCCAGGAACCGCTTGAGCTTGCCGAGCGGCCAGGTGTTGATCACCTCGGCCCTGGTCACCCATCCGCGCTGGGCCGTGGCCACACCGAACCGGACGTTGGAGAGGTGGATCGGCGAGTGCGCGTCGGTGTCCACGGCGAACAGCGCGCCCTGCTCCCGGGCCCAGGCCACCAGCTCGTCGCCCAGGTCGAGGCGGTCGGGGAACGAGTTGATCTCCAGGGCCGTACCGGTCCGGGCCGCGGCCCGGAAGACCTCCTCGACGTCGAAGTCGATCGGCGCCCGCCGGCCGATCTGGCGCGCGGAGGGGTGGCCCAGGATGTTGACGCACGGATGCTCCAGCGCTCGGATGATGCGCCAGGTCATCTCGTCCTTCGACTGGTTGAAGTGCGAGTGCACCGACGCCACGCACACGTCGAAGCCGTTCAGGAACTCCTCGTCCCAGTCCACGGTGCCGTCCGGCTGGATGTTCAGCTCGGTGCCATGGAGCAGCACCATGGTGCCGTCACCCCGGAGCTCCTCCAGGCGGCGACGCTGGGCCAGCATCTTCTCCTTGGTCATCCGCTGCATGTACAGGAGCTCGGCGTGATCGGTGACCGCGTAGTACGTCAGCTTCCGGGCCCGGGCCGCCGATACCATCTCCTCGAGCGGGGCCACGCCGTCGGTGAGGTCGGTGTGGGTGTGGAGGTCGCCTCGGATGTCCTCCTCTTCGATGAGCACCGGAAGCTCTCCCTCCAAAGCGGCCTCGATCTCGCCGCGGTCCTCGCGCAGCGTGGGCGGGATCCACGGCAGGCCCAGCCGTTCGTACAGCTCCTCCTCCGTCTCGGCCACGATCAGCTTGTTGCCCTTCACCCGGAACAGCCCGTACTCGGACAGCTTGAGCCCCTTGCGGACGGCCATCTCTCGGATCCGGACGTTGTGGGCCTTCGAGCCGGTGAAGTACTGGAGGGCCGCTCCCCACACCGCCGGCTCCACCACACGCAGGTCGACCTGGAGGCCCTTCGTGGTCAGGATCGAGGACTTCGTCGAGCCCCGGGCGAGCACCCGGGCTACGTACGGCATCGAGGTGAACGCGTCCATCACCGGCTCCGGTTCCTCGGAGGCCACCAACAGGTCGATGTCGCCGATCGTCTCCCGCATGCGGCGGAGTGAACCGGCATAGTCGCACCGACGCACCTCCCCCACGTCGCGGAGCGCGGCCAAGATCTCTTCGGCGAGGTCGAAGGCGACGCCCAGCAGGACCCTGTCGCCGGACTGCTGGAGCTGCTGGATCCCCCGGAGCAGGTTCTCCTCGGTCTTCGGGCCGAACCCGGGCAGGCCCCGGAGGCGCTGCTCGTGGAGCGCATCCAGGAGCTCCTCGGGCGAGGCGACGTGCAGCTCCTCGTACAGCTTCATGGCCTTCTTCGGCCCGAGCGTGGGGATGGCCATCAGCGAGCGAACCCCGTCGGGGATCTGGCCCCGGAGCCGCTCCAGCGCCCCGATCGAGCCGGTCTCCAGGTACTCCCTGATCTTCTCGGCGATCGATCCGCCGACGTTGGGGATCTTGCCGAGCTCCTTGACGTCGAGCGAGGCGACGTCCCCGTGATACCCGCCCACCGATCGGGCCGCCTTCTCGTAGGCCCGGGCCTTGAAGGCGTCGCCGCCGGAGATCGAGATGAGGTCCGAGTACTCCTGGAGGAGCTCGGCCACCTCGTCGTTCGCGCGGGGCATCGGTCCCAGTCTATGCGGGCGTCCCGGCCCGTCTCACGGCGGCTCGGGAAACGCCATCGCCCCCTGGGCCCGTCTCTCCTGGGGGAGCAGGCTCGCGTAGATGGACCGGTGGACCGGCGTGTCCACGCCCGTCTCCTCCCCCAGCCGCACGACCGCGCCGTTCCACGCCTCGAGCTCGGAACGCTTCCCCTCCATGATGTCGCGCTGCATCGAGGCCGTGCCGTGCGGCTCCAGCCCGTCGCTGAAGGCCATCCGCTGGTCCACCACGGATCGGGCCAGCTCGACGCCGCGGGTCCGGGCCACCGCTACGACCTCGCGCATGGCGTCCTCGAGCATGGCCCGGGTCTCGGGGACCGCCCGGAACACGCCCATGGGCGCCCGGGTGACGGCCCCCACGCCACCGGTGGCCGTGATGAACATGAACTTCTCCCACAGCGCGACCTGGATGTCCTCGGCGATGTCGGCTCGGAGGCCTCGACACCGGCCCAGCGCCCCGGCGATCCGCTGGACGCGATCCGTCACCGCTCCGTCCAGCTCGCCCAGGGTGACCCACGGCTCCGCGCCGACATGGTGGATCTCCCCGGGGCCGGCCACGAAGGAGATCATCCCGCACAGCCCGCCCACGACCGGGTCGCTCCCCAGTCGTTCGGCCAGGACGTCGGCCGCTTCGACGCCGTTGAGCACGGGGAGCACGGTGGTGTGGGGCCCCACCAGCGGTGGCATCGACCCGGCGGCTTCCGGAAGCTGCCATGTCTTGGTGGCCGCGATCACCACGTCGGCCACGCCGAGCGCCGACGGATCGTCGGTGGCCTCGATCGGATCGACGTCGACGTCGCCGGCGATGCTCCGGAGCCGCAGGCCGCCACGACGGAGGGCCCGAAGGTGCTCTCCCCGCGCGATGAGGGCGACGTCCTCACCGGCCTCGGCGAGCCGGGCCCCCAGGTAGCCGCCCACGCCGCCCGCACCGAAGACCACGAAGCGCACGACGGTGCGCTACTCCCGGTCGAGGAGCCAGACCAGGAGCGCCTTCTGCGTGTGCAGGCGGTTCTCGGCCTGGTCCCAGACCGCCGAAGCGGGCCCGTCGAGCACCTCGGCGGTGATCTCCTCGCCCCGGTGTGCGGGGAGGCAGTGGAGCACGATGGCATCGTCCGCAGCGAGCCCCAGCTTCTCGCCGTCGATGCGGTACGGCGTGAACACCAGCACCCGCTCGGCATGCTCCCGCTCCTGCCCCATGGAGGCCCACACGTCCGTGTACAGCACGTCGGCGCCGGTCGCCGCGGCCTCCGCATCGTTCGCGACCTCGACCGAGCCCCCCGTCTCGGAGGCGATCTCCTCGGCCCGCTCCACGACCTGGGGGATCGGCTCGAACCCGGTCGGGGTGGCCACCCGGACGTGCATGCCGAGCTTGGCGCCTCCCAAGAGGAGCGAGTGCGCCACGTTGTTCCCATCCCCGAGGTAGGCCAGCGTCCGCCCCGCCGGATCGCCCTTCCGCTCGATCACCGTGAGGAGGTCGGCCAGGATCTGGCAGGGGTGCTCGTAGTCGGACAGCGAGTTGATCACCGGCACGGACGCCCCCGCCGCCAGGGCTTCCAGCCGCTCCTGGCCGAACGTGCGGAGGACGATAGCCTGGCAGTACCGCGACAGCACCCGCCCGGTGTCCTCGATCGTCTCCCCCCGGCCGAGCTGGAGCTCGGAGGAGGACAGGGCCAGCGGATGCCCGCCCAGGGAGGCCACGCCGACCTCGAACGACACCCTGGTCCGGGTGGACGGCTTCTCGAAGATCAGAGCCACGGCCGTCCCGGCCAGCCGGCCGGCGACGTCGCCCGGTGACTGCTTCACCTTGGCCGAGAGCTCGAGGAGATGATGCAGCTCCTGCGGGGTGATGTCGTCGATCGACAAGAAGTGGCGGGGGCTCACGGGGGCGAGTCTATCGGGGGTCCCGAACCGGCGCGCACGCCTCAGCCGGCCCGAAGCTCCGCCCCGAAGTCCCCGTGGAGCCGGTCGGCGATGGCCCGCACCCGCTGCTCCACCTCGCCGTCCGTGAGGGTCCGGTCGGGGGCCCGGAAGTCGAGCGAGAACGCCAGGCTGCGCGTGCCCTCCGGGAGGGGGGATCCCTCGAACACGTCGAACAGGATCGCCCGGTCGAGGAGGTCGCCTCCCGCCTCGACCAGCGCCGTTCGAACGACGCCGGCCGGGATCGACGCCTCCACCACGAAGGCCACGTCCCGGTGGACCGGCGGGAACCGCGAGAGGTCCCGGTACCGGCGCTCGGCACCCGACCCCGCCACCAGCGGAACCACCAACAGCTCGAAGGCGGCCACCCGCCCGGGGAGGTCGAATCGCCGGCAGACCTGCGGGTGGAGCTCACCGACCTCGCCGGCCGGCCGGCCGGCGATGGTCACCT
>DASQWG010000303.1:0-2821 GCA_035640375.1 Actinomycetota bacterium | reverse complement strand
CCGACCAGCCCGGACCCGATCTGCGAGGCTAGCCGGATCCGCTGGGACTCGCCCCCGGCCAGCGTCCCGGCAGCGCGGGCCAGGGTGAGGTAGTCGAGGCCCACGTCGACCAGGAATCCGAGCCGGGCCCGGATCTCCTTGAGGAGCCGCTCGGCGATCATGGCCTCGCGCTCGGACAGTCGGCTGGGGAGCTCTTGGAGGAACGCCAGGGTCGCCGACACCGACATCGCGGTCAGCTCGGCGATGTTGAGGTCGGCCACGGTCACCGCCAGCGACTCGGGCTTCAGCCGGGCGCCCTTGCACGCCCGGCACGGGACCTCCCGCATGTACTGCTCCCACCGCCATCGGGCGTGGTCCGAGTCGGTCTCGGCGTGCCGGCGCTCGATCGTCGGGACCAGGCCCTCGTACGTGGTCCAGTAGGCGCGCTGGCGCCCGTACCGATTTCGGTACCGGACGTAGATCTCCCGGTCCGACCCGTACAGGACCACCTCCTTGGCCGCGGCCGAGAGCCTCCGCCACGGGGTGTCGAGCGAGAACCGGTGGGCCTCGGCGGTGGCCTCCAGCACCCGGCCCCAGTACTCCAGCCGGGCTGAGGCGAATGGGGCCAGGGCGCCCTCCCGGATCGACAGGTCCGGGTCCGGTACCACCAGTGCCGGATCCACCTCGAGCCGCGTCCCCAGCCCGTCGCAGGAGGTGCACGCGCCGTACGGCGAGTTGAACGAGAAGTTCCGGGGAGCCAACTCGTCGAACGACAGGCCGTCGTACGTGCAGGCCAGCTTCTCGGAGAACGTCACGATCTCCTCGCGGCCGTCGGTCTGCACGGCCAGCGCGGCCAGTCCCTCGGACAGCTCGAGCGCGGTCTCCACCGAGTCGGCCACCCGGCGGCGGATGTCCGGCTTGGCCACCAGGCGGTCCACCACGACCTCGATGTCGTGCTTGTAGTACCGGTCCAGGCGGATCGGGTCCGACAGCTCACGGACCTCGCCGTCGATCCGGGCGCGGGAGAACCCTCGGCGAGCCAGGTCCTTCAGGAGCCGCTCGTACTCGCCCTTCCGCCCCCGGACCACCGGAGCCAGAACCTGGAACCGGGTCCCCTCCGGGAGGTTCATGACCTGATCGACGATCTGGTCCGGGGTCTGGCGGCCGATCGGCCGGCCGCACTTCGGGCAGTGGGGGTGGCCGATCCGGGCGTACAGCACCCGGAGGTAGTCGTACACCTCGGTGATCGTCCCCACGGTCGACCGCGGGTTGCGGGAGCCCGACTTCTGGTCGATCGAGATCGCCGGGGAAAGCCCCTCGATGAAGTCGACGTCAGGCTTCTCCATCTGGCCCAGGAACTGCCGGGCGTACGCCGACAGCGACTCCACGTACCGCCGCTGGCCCTCGGCGTAGATCGTGTCGAAGGCCAGGGAGGACTTCCCGGAGCCGGACAGGCCCGTGAACACGATCAGCCGGTCCCGGGGAAGCTCCAGGTGGACGTTCCGGAGATTGTGCTCTCGGGCCCCGTGGATGACGATCCGATCGGTGCCCATCGGCACCATTGTACCGACGCCGTCCGACGGGCTTCAGGACGGCCGCACGGTGCGGGCGAACGAAACCCGAATGGCCGCGGCCAGGAGCGAGGTGGCCGCCGACGCGGCCAGGGCCGCGATCGGCAGACCGAACACGGACAGGACCGCGATGATGAACAGGCGCCCGTCCCGCCCGCCGAGCAGCCAGCCCAGCCGCCGCTCCGAGGGCGGCTCCAGCCCGAGGGCGGCCACCCGATCCTTCGTAGCCATCGACAGCATCGACCCCGCGGTGGCCGCGGCCACCAGGATCACGGTCACCGCAGACGAGGTCCCGGCGTCCGCGGCCCATACCCCCAGGGCCGCGCAGATCGCGGCGTCCCCCAGGCGGTCCAGGACGCCGTCGAGGAGCGTCCCCCGCGGTCCCGCCCGGATCTGGAGCCGGGCCACCTCCCCGTCCACGCCGTCGAGGATCGAGCAGAGCTGGACCAGGATGCCCCCGGCCACCCCGAGTCCCGAGGCCAGGAAGGCCGCGGCCACGAGGCCGACCACGAACGCGGCGGCGGACAGCAGGTCGGGGTTCGGGCCGAACCGGACCAGGAACCAGGACACCGGCACGGACAGCCGGCGGTTTAGCAGGCGAGCCACCGGGCCATCGCTCGGCCGGGGCAGGCCCGAGCGGAGCTGGCGGGCCGCCCGGGCCAGGTCCTCCGGGGTGTCCACGTCCTGCCACCATGCCTCGGACCGGATCGGGACCGCGGTCACCGGGATTCCGGCGGCGAGCTCGGTCACGGCCGCGGCCAACGAGCCGTCCCCGTGGGCCCGGCTCCGCCGGACCGACTCGAACACCTCACGGGGCAAGAGGAGCGCTCCCGCGTCGACGGTCGGCGAGGCCGTGTCCTTCCCCAGCTCCAGCACCCGCCCCGAGGGATCCACGCTGACCTTGGTGGCCTCCTTCCACACGTCGGGGTCGGGGGCCGGGTCGACCAGGAGGACGGGGCGGCCGGCACCGGCCAGCTCGGCCAGGGCCTCCTCGGCGAACACGTTGTCGACGGTCACGACCAGGAACGTCGGATCACCCGCCAGCGCCTGCTCCGCCGCCGCCAGCGACGCGCCGTTCCCCTCCTCCCAGCCGGCCGCCTCGACGACCTGCACCCGGCCGGGAGCGGTCCGCTGGGCCACCGCGGCGACTGGACCGGCGTGGTAGCCGACCACGACGACCACCCGCTCCGCCCCCGTGGCCAGGAGCGTTCGGATGGCCCGCTCGACCAGCCGGAGGCCGCCCAGCCGGACCAGCGCCTTCGAACCACCTC
>DASQWG010000302.1:0-10961 GCA_035640375.1 Actinomycetota bacterium | reverse complement strand
GGGCCGGGCTGCGGGCCGCCCTCGAGTCCGCCGGCGAGGTCAGCACCGCCGTGATCTCGAAGCTGTACCCGACCCGGTCGCACACCGGGACGGCCCAGGGCGGGATGTGCGCGGCCCTCGGGAACGTCGAGGAGGACTCCCCCGAGTGGCACACGTTCGACACCGTCAAGGGCGGCGACTACCTGGTCGATCAGCCGGCGGCCGAGATCATGTGCCGCGAGGCCATCGACCGAGTCGTGGAGCTCGAGCACTGGGGCTTCCCGTTCAATCGGACGCCCGAGGGGTTGATCGACCAGCGACGGTTCGGCGGGCACACCCGGAACCACGGCGAGGCCCCGGTCCGACGGGCCTGCTACGCGGCCGACCGCACCGGGCACATGATCCTGCAGACGCTGTACCAGCAGTGCATCAAGCGCGACGTCCGGTTCTTCAACGAGTTCTACGCGATCGACCTCCTGCTGGTCGACGGCCGCACCGCCGGCGTGGTGGCGTACGAGCTGGCCACCGGGGAGATCCACGTGTTCCGGGCCAAGGCCGTGCTCTTCGCCACCGGGGGCTACGGCAAGATCTTCAAGATCACCTCGAACGCGCACACGCTGACCGGCGATGGCATGTCGGTGTGCTACCGCCGAGGCATCCCCCTGGAGGACATGGAGTTCTTCCAGTTCCACCCCACGGGGATCTACAAGATGGGCATCCTCATCTCCGAGGCGGTCCGCGGCGAGGGCGGCATCCTGCTCAACGGCGAGGGCGAGCGGTTCATGGAGCGGTACGCCCCCACGATCAAGGACCTGGCTCCCCGGGACATGATCTCCAGGGCGATCTACCAGGAGATCAAGGAGGGACGGGGGGTCGACGGGAAGGACTACGTGTACCTGGACGTCCGGCACCTCGACCGCGAGGTCATCGAGAAGAAGATCCCCGACGTCACCGAGTTCGCCCGGATCTACCTCGGGGTCGAGCCGACCACCGACCCGGTGCCCACCCAGCCGACGGCCCACTACGGCATGGGCGGCATCCCCACCGACGTGGACGGACGGGTGGTCCTCGGCGAGGCCGAGGAGGTCGTGCCCGGCCTGTACGCCGCCGGGGAATGCGCGTGCGTGTCCGTGCACGGCGCCAACCGGCTCGGGACGAACTCGCTGTTGGACATCGTGGTGTTCGGCCGGCGAGGCGGTCTCGACATGACTCGGTACGCCCGGGAGAACGAGCTGCCCGAGCTGCCGAAAGACCCCGAGGCCGAGTCCGTCGCGACCCTCCGGCGGCTTCTGGCCGCCACGGGTGGCGACTCGATCGCCGACATCCGAGACCAGCTCCAGGAGCAGATGTTCGACCTGGCCGGGGTGGTCCGGGTCGAGGAGGGACTCCGGAAAATGCAGGAGGTCCTGGGCGGCCTTCGGGAGCGGTACGGCCGGGCGGTGGTCCAGGACAAGGGGCGCGTCTACAACACCGACCTGATGGAGGCGTGGGAGCTCGGCGCCCTCCTCGACTGCGCCGACACACTGGTTGCGGCGGCGCTGGCGCGGGACGAGAGCCGGGGCGGGCACTACCGGGAGGACCATCCGCTGCGGGATGACGATCACCGGCTCCGCCACTCACTGGCCTCCCGGGAAGACGACGGCTCCGTTCGCCTCGAGTACAAGCCGGTGAAGCTGGGGGCCTACGTGCCCATGGAGCGGAAGTACTGATGACGGAGAGCCACGAGGTTCGGGAAGGGCCGCCCCGCGAAGAGGGCGCGGCGCAGATCGAGGCCGGCTCCGGGCCGGCCGCGGTGGCCCTGACGGTGCGGATCCGGCGCTACAACCCCGAGGTCCGGTCGGAGCCGTGGTGGGACGAGTTCGAGCTGGAGATGGAACCGTTCGACCGCCTCCTCGATGCGCTGCACGAGGTGAAGTGGCGTCACGACGGCACCCTGGCCCTCCGTCGCTCCTGCGCCCATGGCATCTGCGGCTCGGATGCCATGGTGATCAACGGGAAGAACGACCTGGCCTGCAAGGTGCTGGTCAAGGACGTGGCCCCGAAGGTGACCGTGGAGCCGATCCGAGGGCTGCGGGTCCTGAAGGACCTCATCGTCGACATGGACACGTTCTTCGAGGGGTACGAGAAGATGCTTCCCTACTTGATCAACGAGGACACGCCGTCGGAGCGCGAGCGGCTGCAGTCCCCCGAGGAGCGGGAGCGATTCGACGACACCACCAAGTGCATCCTGTGCGCCGCGTGCACGACCTCGTGTCCGATCTTCTGGGGCGACGAGGGCTACGTCGGTCCGGCGGCCATCGTCAACGCCCACCGGTTCATCTTCGACAGCCGCGACCGAGGAGCCCGTGAGCGGCTTCAGATCCTCGGTGAGAAGACCGGCGTGTTCCGGTGCCGGACCACGTTCAACTGCACCGAGGCCTGCCCCCGCGGTATCAAGGTCACCAAGGCGATCCAGGAGGTCAAGCGGGCCAGCATGTTCGATCGCTTCGGCTGATCTCAGGCCAGGCGCCGCCCCCGAATCGCTATTCGTGATCGGATTGCGACTCCCTCTCTAAGCCTGCCTCATCGTGCTCGATCTCCGGCGTGACCGCGACCACGATGTCGTGCAGACGCCAGTCCAGTTTCAGGAGGCGTTCATGGGCTTCCCGGACCCTCTCGACGAGGTCGGCGGTTCCGTCCTTCGGAACCACGAAGACCTCTCCGAAGTACACGTGTCCTTCCTCGCGGAGACGGGCCCGCGCCTCTCGGACCCAGTTCAGGTCATGCATCTCCCGCTCGACGCGAGTGGTCAAGGGATCCACGGCGCTGTCATCGACGGTGGTGGGGCGCTTGTCCATGAGATCGGTGACGACCGTACGGAGATTGACGAACCCGTCGTGAACGATGTCGATCGAGATGACCGCCGCCGCCACAGCGTCGGCCCACCACAAGCCCAAGCCGATGCCGAGCACACCGGCCATCGCTGCCACGGCGGTCAGCCAGTCCGCCTTGTTCATCTTCGCGTCGGCGAACAGGACCTTGTCATGGAGCTCCCTGGCCAGGGGCACCTTCAGCCGGCCCAGCACGATGGCGGGGACGGCGCTGTAGAGGAGAGCCGCCTCCATCAGCCACCCCAGCCAGACATGATGGCCGAAGAGCTCCACGGTGCCGATCGAGGGATGCTCCGCGGCCGCCAGCTTGAGCGCCGCGTCGGCGAGCAGGAGGGCTCCCACGAGGAACAAGGCGAACGAGGCGACGAGGTACGCGATCGAGACCACCCGGTGGTACCCGTACGGGAAGATTTCGTTCGGCGGCCGCTGGCGGATCCGATCGGCGATCAGGAATACGATCGGAGGGATCAGGCTCAGCATGTCCTCGATCCAGGCGGTCTTCATCGCCTGGGAGTTGCCCAATGTGAGGTAGATCGCAGCGATCGCGGTCAGCAGGTAGCCGATCGTTAGCCACTCGAGCCGGATCGCCCGCGTGTACGCGGAATGCTTGGTGGGCGGAAGCTCGAAGTGCTTCACCGGCTCGCGTGTCGCTGGAGCAGCTCGTCGACGAACGCTGCCTCTTCGGAGAGGTACCGTTCGAGTCGCACGAGCCAGGCGTTCTCGCCGAGCGGCGTCGCCATGGCGTGTTTCGACTCGTCCAGGATCACGCTCCCGGGGACCAGACCGAGGGCACGCACCTCCCACTCCTCCCCGGCCACGAGCGCATCCCCGTCCGAGAGATCGGTTACGCGCACGGCGATCCCCCCAGCCTCTTCGACCAATCGAGGGACCTCCGTACCGGACCGTGCCGCGACCCGGAGCCCCGAGAGATCCGCCGGCGGCGCCCGGCCGGGCGGGGCCGCGACGACGACCTCGATCATGGCGTAGGGCTGGGTGAACGTGACCTTCTGCGCCCACGGATCGTCGTCGGTGAATCCTCCGATGACCAGGTCCAGCTCTCGCTTCTCCAGCGCCGTGAACAGCTCGGCCTCGGAGCCCGGGAACCAGTCGATCTCCGCGTCGAGCGAACGGGCGAACCCCTCGACGAGGTCGACCTCGACTCCGGCCGGCGTTCCGCCCTCCACCGTGGCCCACGGCGGCCGCTCGGTGATCCCAACGCGCATGCGGCCGCCCTGGACCCGCTCGAGCGTGCCCTCCGGGTCCCGAGGGATGCCGCAGGCCAGGAGAAGGACTGCCGCCACGACGGCACCTCCGAGAGAGGCTCTTCGCGGCCCGTTCGTGGCCGCTGACTCGAACTGACCTCGGGAGGCGCGCGCCGGGCCTGATGCCTGCATCGCTGGATCTCCCGGTCGTCTTCCCTGGGCCGCGAGTGGCGAAACCCGCTCAGCCGGGATGGCGCCTCCTTCCTCGCGTCACATTGTCCTGCTCGGGCCGGCGCGTTTTGGCGTTTCGCCGTTTCGGGTACAGCAGAGGAAGGCACACCGAAGGAGGCTCGACATGCCTCAGCGAACGTGGAGCAGCAAGCGTGAACGCCAGTACAAGCACATCAAACAGAGCGCCCGGAAACGGGGCGCCGGCACGAAGCGCGCCAAGGAGATCGCCGCCCGGACCGTGAACAAGGAGCGGGCCAGGAGCGGCGAGGCCAGGCGACGGTCGAAGACCTCGACCCGTGGTCCCTCGTCGGGACGCAGGGGCGGCCTGCGCTCGGGCACGCGCCGGCCCAAGGGTCGGACCAAGGAGCAGCTGTATCAGGATGCCAAGCGGCTCCGGATCCCGGGCCGCTCCCGGATGACCAAGGCGCAGCTCCAGCGGGCCGTCTCTCGGAGGAAGTAGGCGGAGCGGCGGCCGGGCGGTCCCGTTAGCCTGACCGCGTGCCGCACCGAGTCACGCTGATCCCCGGCGACGGCATCGGCCCCGAGGTGGCGGAGGCCGCCAGGCTCGTGGTCGATGCCACGGGCGTCCAGATCGAGTGGGACGTCCAGGTCGCCGGGGCTTCGGCGATCGAGCGCGAGGGAACGCCGCTGCCGGAGGGCGTCCTCGAGGCCGTCCGGCGGTCGCGAACGGCCCTCAAGGGCCCCATCACGACCCCGGTGGGTGGGGGGTTCCGCAGCGTGAACGTGGCCCTCCGACAGGAACTCGACCTGTTCGCTGCGATCCGGCCGGCCCGTCGCTACCCGGGGTTGCCCACCAGGCACCCCTCGGTCGACCTGGTCACGATCCGAGAGAACACCGAGGACCTGTACCGCGGGATCGAGTTCGAACGAGGGGCCCCAGAGACCGCCCGCCTCCGCGATGCCCTGTTCGACCTGGCCGGCTTCCGGATCCGCGAGGACGCCGGGGTGACCGTGAAGCCGATCTCGATCACCGGGACCCGCCGGGTCGTTCGGGCCGGGTTGGATTACGCCCTCCGGAACGGCCGCCGCACCGTCACGGTGGGCCACAAGGCCAACATCATGCCGTTCTCCGACGGCGTGTTCCTGGCCACGGCGCTGGAGGTGGCCCAGGAGTATCCGGAGATCGAGGTCCGCGAGATGCACATCGACGAGATGGCGATGTGGCTCGCGCTGGAACCCGAGACGCTGGACGTTCTGTTGCTTCCAAACCTCTACGGCGACATCGTCTCGGACATCTCCGCGGGCCTGGTCGGCGGGCTGGGGGTGGCGCCCGGCGCCAACCTCGGCTGGGAGTACGCGGTGTTCGAGCCGGTCCATGGGAGCGCCCCCGACATCGCCGGACAAGGGATCGCCGATCCCATCGCCATGATCCTCACGGCCGGCATGATGCTGCGGCATCTCGCGGAAACCGACGCCGCCGATCGGGTTGAGACTGCGGTGGCCCGGCTCCTCGAGAAGGGCCGAAACCTGACCCCCGATCTCGGCGGGTCCGCGGGGACGATGGACGTCGCCGGGGCCGTCGCCGACCTGGTCGGGTGAACGGAGCCGGTCAGTCCGGAGGGCCCGCACGGGGCCGTGGAGCGGGCATTCAGCACCCGGGCTCGCCGGGGTGGCCGCAGCAGTCGAACGCGATCCGGGCCCGAACCCGGTTTCGGATCAGGCGGCGGACCCAGCGTCCGGAGAGCCGCTCGCTCCGCAGGTTCCGAACGAAGTCCCGGGTGTAGTCGCCGAAGCCGCGACCCATCGGCCCGCAGTCTACCCAGCCGTGGTGTGGGCGAGCCTATCCTGCATGTCCCGGCGCCGGTCGAGGACACGCATGCGGGGCGAAGCCGGCTAGACCCTCGCCAGGTCGGCGCAACGGGCCCGGATCCCCTCGGCGGCCTCCCGGAGGGCGGCCACCTCGGCCCGGTCGAGGTCCAGTTCCACGACCTCGCGCACGCCGCCGCGTCCCAGACGGGCAGGGAGCCCCACGAACACGTCCGAGATCCCGTATTGGCCGGTGGCCCATACGCATGCGGGCACGACCTCCCCCGTGTCGCCGGCGATGGCGTTGACCATCTGGGCCGCCGAGGCCGAAGGTGCGTAGTAGGCGCTCCCCTTCTTGAGATAGCCCACGATCTCCGCCCCTGCGTCGCGGGTGCGCTGGTAGAGCCGCTCCAGGGTGTGTTCGTCGACCAGCTCGCGGAGCGGCTTCCCCCCGACGGTGGCGTGACCGGGCAGGGGCACCATGGACTCCCCGTGCGATCCGAGGGTCATGGCCTCCACGGACGAAGGCGACACGTCCAACTCCGCGGCGATGAAATACCGGAGCCGGGCCGAATCGAGCGTGCCGGCCATCCCCATCACCCGCTCCCTCGGGAAGCCGGTCACCTCGGCCGCCAGGTAGGTCATCTCGTCGAGGGGGTTGCTGACCACGATCAGCACCGCGCTCGGGGACGTGGCCCGCACCCGCGCGGCCACCTCGCGCACGATCGCGGCGTTCTTCCCCAGGAGATCCATCCGGCTCATCCCGGGCTGGCGGGGCAAGCCGGCAGTGATCACCACGAGGTCCGATCCGGCGGTGTCCGCGTAGTCGTTCGTCCCCCGCACCACGGGCTCGAACCCCTCGACCGGGGAGGACTGGTTCATGTCGAGGGCCAGGCCCTGAGGGAGCCCCTCGACGATGTCGACCATCACGACCTCGTCGGCCAGGCCCTTCTGGACAACCCGCATGGCCGTGGTCGCCCCGACGAAGCCGCTGCCGACCACGGTGACCTTCACGTGCGCGCCTCCACGGGGCCTCATCCTACCCACGTAGGGTCCCCAGCCCATCCCCTGACCCGTTCGAGCCATCGGCGCATGGCCTCCTTGGGGCCCAAAGACCACCCGGTGAGGCTATGGACCGATTCGTCCCGACAGCCGACGATGCAAGCAGATGGCCGGACACCTCCGCTCCGTCCCCGCCGATCCGGCGGGCCCCGTGTACGTGATCGGCCGCACCAGGCTGACCGAGCCGGGGATGCCCTATGTGGTGGCCCAGTGCGCGGACGAGGCCGTGGCCGCCGTCCTGGCCATGGCCGGCCTGGAGGCCCATCCCCGGGAACGGATGACGGAGGACCCGGAGCTGGCCGAGGCCCTCCGTCGCTGGGAGACCGACGACCACCGGGCCCACCGGCGCGAGCGTTCGGCCCGGGCCCGTCTCAGCGGCACTCCGACGGGGCAGCGGCGGTCGCCCCACCCCTCGGTGCTGGCGAAGCTGCTTCCCTAGCCGCCCACCTGTAGCCGCTCGATCACCGCGTCCGCCACCTCCGAGGTTCCCACCGCCGTCGGGTCGCCCCTGGACGGCTTCATGTCGTAGGTCACGCTCTTGCCCTCGGCAATCACTGCCGCCAGGGCTCGCTCCAACCGGTCGGCCGCATCCCGCTCCTCCAGGTGCCGGAGCATCAGCATCCCCGAGAACATCATGGCCATGGGGTTGACCTTGTTCATGCCCCTGTACTTCGGAGCGCTCCCGTGCGTGGCCTCGAACACGGCCGCGCGATCGCCGATGTTTCCGCCCGGTGCCACCCCCAGGCCGCCGATCAGGCCGGCGCACAGGTCGCTGATGATGTCGCCGTACAGGTTCGGGAGGACCAGCACGTCGTACTCCTCGGGTCGCGCCACCAGCTGCATGGCCAGGTTGTCGACGATGCGATCCTCGAACTCGATGTCGTCGTACTCGGCGGCGACCTCGCGGGCGGTCTCCAGGAACAATCCGTCCGAGAACTTCATGATGTTGGCCTTGTGCACGGCGGTGACCTTCTTCCGGCTTTCCCGCCGGGCGTACTCGAACGCCCACCGCACGATGCGCTTCGTTCCGGTGACCGAGATCGGCTTGATGGAGATCCCGCTGTCCTCCCGGATCCGGATGCCGGAGATCTCCGCGATGGCCTCGATCAGGCGCTTGGCATCCTCGGTCCCCTGCTCGAACTCGATTCCGGCGTACAGGTCCTCGTGGTTCTCGCGGCAGATCACCACGTCCACGTCCTCGTACCGAGACCGAACGCCCGGGTACCACTTGCACGGGCGGAGGCAGCAGAACAGGTCGAGCTCCTTCCGCAGGGCCACGTTGACGCTGCGAAAGCCGGTCCCCACGGGCGTGGTGATGGGGCCCTTGATCGCCACGCCGTTCGTCCGGATCGACTCCAGGACGCGCTCGGGCAACGGGGTCCCGTACCGATCCATGACGTCCGCGCCGGCCTCCTGGACGTCCCAGTCGAACCCCACGCCGGTGGCCTCCAGGACCCGCCGGGTGGCCTCGGACAGCTCCGGGCCCACCCCGTCTCCGGGGATGAACGTCACTCGATGGGCCATTCGATCGCTCCTTGCTCGGGGGATGCGCGGCCATCATAGCCACGCTCGGCCGAGGGTCGAGATATCATCCGGGTGCGCCGTGACCGAAAAGGGCCTGGCCGACGTCGTCGCCGCCGAGACCGCGATCTCCGACATCGACGGCAAGCTCGGCAGGCTCTGGTACGTCGGCTACGACATCCACGACCTGGCCCGCTGGTCGACGTTCGAGGAGACGGTCTTCCTCCTCCACCACCAGCGGCTCCCCGCGCGGGAGGAGCTCGAGGACCTGATCCAGCGGCTGATCGAGGAGCGCGAGCTCGACCAGTGGACCCGCGAGCTCATGCCCACGTTCGCCGACGTGGCCTCGCCCATGTCGATGCTCCGGACCAGCGTGTCGGCGTCGTCCGGCTACGATGCCGACGGCTGGGACCAGTCGGCCGAGGCCAACGAGCGGAAGGCCGTGCGCCTGGTGGCCAGGTTTCCCACGCTGATCGCGACGTACCACCGGATCCGATCGGATCAGGAGCCGCTCCCACCGGACCCGAGCCTGCCCCACGCCGCCAACTTCCTGTGGATGCTGACGGGCGCCGAGCCCGACGAGGAGGCAGCCCGGGCCTTCGACATCTGCCTGGTGCTCCATGCCGACCACACCATGAATGCCTCGACGTTCGTGGCCCGGGTGGTGGCCTCGACGCTGTCGGACATGCACTCGGCGATCACCGCGGCCATCGCCGCCCTGAAGGGCCCGCTGCACGGTGGGGCGAACGAGGCCGTCATGAAGATGCTCGAGGACATCGGCGAGGTGGACCGGGTGGAGCCCTACGTCCTCGAGCGCCTCGAGCGGAAGGAGAAGATCATGGGCTTCGGCCACCGCGTGTACCGGACCGAGGACCCCCGCGCCACCCACCTCCGACGGCTGTCCCGCGAGCTCGGCGAGCGGATCGGCGATACCCGGTGGCACGACCTGTCGGAGCGGATCGAGAAGGTGGTCCAGGAGCGCAAGGAGCTGTACCCGAACGTGGACTTCTACGCGGCCAGCGTGTACCACACCCTCGGGATCCCCACGGACCTGATGACCTGTGTGTTCGCCGCCAGCCGGGTGGCCGGCTGGACGGCGCACGTTCGCGAGCAGCTCGCCGACAACCGGCTGATCCGGCCGGAGTCCGAATACATCGGGCCCCGGAACCAGGACTACGTTCCGATCGAGGAGCGCTCGTGAGGATCTCGTCGATCATGACCGAGGCGGCTGTCACGGACCGGCCCGACGACGACCTCGCGGCGGCGGCCCGGAAGATGTGGGACCAGCAGACCGGCTCGCTCCTGGTCCTGGAGGGCGGGGACCTGGTCGGGATCATCACCGAGCGGGACATCCTGCGGGCCGTGGCCATCGGTACCCCGCTGGACACGCCGGTGTCCGAGGTCATGTCGAAGGACGTCGTCACGGTGGAGCCTGCGACGTCGCTCCGGGAGGCGGCCAGGATCATGACCGAGAAGTGGATCCGCCATCTCCCGGTCCTCGAGGGGGGCCAGCTGGTCGGGGTGGTGTCCCAGCGCGACCTCGCAGGCGTGCTGGCTGGGGCGCTCAACGAGCCCGAGGACCTCCATCGGCTGATCGAATCCAGCGGCCTGGTTCGGGAGCGCCGCCTCCGCCGGATCGAGCAGGGCGACCTCGACTGACGGGATGCCCTGGACGCCTCCCTCCGTCGGGGCCACGGCCACGTGGACCCGCACGCTGACCGCGGAGGACGTCGAGCGATACGCGCAGATCACCGGCGACCGGAACCTGCTGCACTTCGACGAGGGCTTCGCCGCCCGGACCCGGTTCGGACGGGTGATCGTTCAGGGCGGGCTCACCGCCGGCCTTTTCAACGCGCTGGTGGCCATGGAGCTGCCCGGGCCCGGCAGCGTGTTCCTGCACCAGGAGTGGGACTACCCGGCGCCGGTGTTCGTCGGCGACACCGTGACCGCGGAGGCAGAGGTCCTGGACGCCCGGGCCGACAAGCCGATCACGAAGCTCCGGTGCGTGGCCCGCAACCAGGACGGCGTCGAGGTGCTCACCGGCGACTGCCTGGTGTACACGATGCTGCCCGAAGGTCGCTAGCCGGCGATCCCCTCCAGCACCGTGATCGGCACCGTCTGAACCAGGTTGTTGCCCATGCCCTGGTAGTTCCAGGGCGGCTCGACCGGCTGGGTGTTTCCCGCATCGTCCGCGGCTCGGCAGGCCAGGACGTGTTCGCCGGGCGTGGCCTCCCACCGGCAGGACCAGCCTCGCCAGGCGAACTCCCCTATCGGCGGTTCGAGCTCCGCATCGCGCCACTCGTCGTCGATGCCGACCTGGACCCGAGTG